>CAIOHY010000437.1 GCA_903858205.1 uncultured Cellvibrio sp. | reverse complement strand
GGGTGGTTACACCCATTGTCGGCGGTAAGTTTTTTGCGGTTCAACACCCAACAACAAAAAATCAGCTTTGAACATTTTCCAACTGCTGACTACACGTTTTCCGCTGCGATGCTTGCCTATGAAGTTGCGCTCCGAAAATTGCGTTATGGCCTCGAGGTTGGTTACAACCAAAGCGAGCCGGAAGGTGGTGAGCAGGAAGGTGCGCCTTCATATCGTTTATCGGCTTCCTATGTTAGTGGTTTCAATCAATTCGCCCTCGGTGCGAGCCGGATCTTAACCGATACCTCGTTTGGCAATGGTAACCTGGAGAACCCATCGGATCTGCCTGGTAACGACGGCCTAACGCAAGGGGTGAACAGAATGGATCGCACCAGTGCAGATATGAACTGGCAAACAGAAATAATTTGCACTCGTTGTCAGTTTTCTCTCGGGGCTTCAGCTGCTGAAGATGATTATCTGGAAAAAGTCGAGACCTCGCTGAACATTAGTTCCAATGTGCGCTTCGCTTATTCATTTTCTTCTGCAGCTAACCTCTCATTCACTGCGATAAGATCGGATGTCGATTTCGACGAGCAATCTAT
The DNA here is from genome assembly GCA_903858205.1 of uncultured Cellvibrio sp. Classification (GTDB taxonomy): domain Bacteria; phylum Pseudomonadota; class Gammaproteobacteria; order Pseudomonadales; family Cellvibrionaceae; genus Cellvibrio. Next base: position 5,607 of record CAIOHY010000437.1, on the reverse strand, counting down.
TAGTCGTGACTATGAACTTAATACACTATCGCTTCAATATACCTACAATTTTGACAGCGGATTTAGTGCCTTGCTCAAAGCTGAAAATGAAGAGAGAAAAACTCCTGGCTCGATTAGCCGGAGTGAAAACGGCGAAGGTACTTACGAAGAGAATATTTACGGCGTTGGCTTGTCTTACAATTTTTAATTGTAAGACGCGCTAGAGCAAGATGATTGGGAAAAATACTGATAATCAGGTGAAGAAAATGAACGTTATTGCGAAAGTAATTTTTATCTCGCTCTGCATGGTGCTAGCTGCGTGCAGTGATAAACAAGAAAAAAACGTTGAAGATGCGCAGCGTCACCTTGGCTCCGCGAAAGTCTATCAAGAGCAGGGGCAATACCGCGCGGCGATTATTGAAGCAAAAAATGCGATTCAGTTAACGCCTGAATCCCCTGAGGGATACATCAGCCTTGCACAAATTTACAACGAAATTGGTGCGAATGGCGCAGCCCAGTCGATGCTCCTATCCGTAGTTGAAAAACTTCCGGCAGTGTCCACTGAGCTGGCGAATGCGCATTTTTTGAATAGAAAATACCTTACTACTATTAATACCGTCACAACTCATCCCGCTGACGCTTCGCGCCCCGAAGATAGATTGCGTCAGGCTTGGCTTACTGCAATGTCCAATATTTATTTGGGCAATAAAGACGGATATGAAGCTGCGTTAAAAGAATTTGTTGCCTTGGGTGGTAAAGAGCCAGATGTAAAATTCATCACCGCACACTTCCTGATTTCGAAAGGCGAAATTGAGCGTGCAAAAACCGCAATGGAAGAAGTGTTGGCGGCCTCGCCAGATGACATAGATGCACTTACCACCATGGCCAATGTCGGTATTTATCTTAAAGATCTCGACAGCGCAGAGAGGAATCTCACGAAGGCGCTGGGTCTGCTTAAGAAGACTGACATCATGAATACTAAAAGAAGCATGATCATTGGTTTGTTAACGGATGTATTGATTCAGTTAGGTCGTACCAGCGAAGCCTACACCTACCAAAAATTACTGGCAGAATCGAATCCTGAAGGCGCTGCTGCGCAACAGCGTTTCAATGACGCGATGGAACTCTATCAGCAAGGCAAATTTGCAGACGCCGAAGTAATTTTGCGCGAGCTCAGAGAACAATTCCCTAACGATAAAAATACCGGCACCTTGTTGGGATTAATTGAGTATCAGCAGGGCGCTGACCGCAAAGCGGCAGATCTCTTTGATGAATTTATTGACCCGGAAACAGTAACGCCTTCAGTGTTGCAGGCCGCAGCCTTGGTCAAATTCCGCAACAATCAAATCGATGATGCCGTCGCTTTACTCAAGCAAGCAGCTGAAAGTCAGCCTAACAATCCGGTAGTGCTGGCTACCTATGGTTTGGCGCTGTTGGATAAAGATCCGAAAAATGCTGAAGGCGTGACTGTTCTGGAAAAAAGTCTCGCATTGGATCCCCGTCAGCAACGCATTCGTATCGCACTTGCCAATAGACATTTGGCGTTAGATCAGCGTGAACAGGCAGTTGCACAATTACAAAAAGCCTATCAAGAACAGCCGACAGATTTTTATATTCAGCAGTCTTACTTCAAAGCATTGTTGGGTAATGAGCAGGGCGAAAAACTGGCAGAAGAAATTGCCGCCTTCAAAGCGCAGAACCCGGAAAGTTCTCGGGGTTATTTTTTCGCGGGCTGGTATCAATTCCAGCAAAAAAATTACAAAGAAGCCGAGCAAGAATTTGAAAAGGCGATTGCCGTACGCGACAGTAAAGAAAAGGGGCTTGCCTATGCAGGATTGGCGCAGCTCTATGAAAGCCAAGAGCTAGCTCAAAAATCCATCGCTGCGTGGCAATTCGCGTTACAGGAAGATCCGGGCATGGTTGTTGGCTATTCCCGCTGGTTTGCGCAAATGCGTAAGTTGAACCGCGACGCCGAAGCAGTGGCATTTGTGACGGAGCTTGAACAAAAAACCAATCGTTGGGAGCCTTCTGTTGTACTTGCACAAATATATGCCTCGCGCCGTCAATTGAGTGACGCGTTAAAGCATGCCGAACTTGCCTTGGAGCGCAGCAACAAAAGCGCAAACGTAAAACAATTGACCGCGAGCCTATACCGTTTGCAAGGCGTGCAATTCAGAAGCCAAAACAAGCTCAAAGAAGCGCGTGAAAGTTTGATGCAGGCCGTAAAATTACAGCCTGAGAACGCCAGCTTTTTAGGTAATCTTATTGAAACGGAAATTGCCGCAAAGAATATTTCTGAAGCGCAAAAGTTGCTCGATCAATTTATCAAGGTTCCAGAGAACGAAGGCGAGCGTTTGTTTTTGCAAGGGTTGATTCGTTTCGCAGAAGATAAAAAAGAAGAGGGCATTCAACTTTATCAAGACTCATGGACTGCCAAACCGATGGAATCTGTTGCCGAGCAAATTTTTACCTATTTCCAAAAGGCTGGCGATAAAGACAAAGCGAAAGAGTTTTTGTCATCCTGGATAGAAAAATTCCCAGAGAGTAAAACCGCGTCGCTCATGATGGCAGTTTCTGCCCAGAGCAATAATAACGTGGATGAGGCACTGACCTGGTACGAGAAATCAGTAGAACTAAACCCGAATATGCCTGCAGCGTTAAACAATCTTGCGTGGCTCTATTACGAACGCAAGGACCCGCGCGCCTTGGAGATCGCCAAGAAGGCTTATGAATTAGCGCCCAACAGTGCCCCAATTGCCGATACTTACGGCTGGATTCTGGTGGAAAAAGGCGAGGTCTCCAAGGGAATTGAAATACTCTCCAAAGCGGTTCAGCTTGCGCCTGACAATAAAGAAATCGTAGATCATTTGAAAGAAGCAAAAAATCGTCAGTAACAATCCAATCGCGAGCTCACCTTTGGTGGCTCGCGATGTCTTTTTCTGATCCCATCGAAATAAATTGCATGTCTGATTTTTTCCCCGCGAGCCACTACCCTGGCATTTTTGCTACCCATGAATGGGTGGACGCCTGGCAAAACGCATGGTCAGACAGCGCTGCAATTACCGTCTTAAAGCCTCACCTTGATCGTGAAAATTGTCGCGATGGTTTTTATCTCTACACGCAAAAAAAAGCCTCAGTAATTACACTGGCAACACTTTTTTCTGCGGGCATATCCACACCTGCCAGCCCGAGTTTGCGCAGTGAATATTTTAATCTGGATAAAACTGCCACAACCCAACTATTGCGGTCTGCACTGGAATATAAATGGGATCAGTTTTTTATTCCTGATCTGCTGCTGGACTCCGAGGAATACAGTGAGTTGTGTAAGGCAGTAGGCGCTGTGAATCTAACCCTAAGCGTTCGCGATCATTCAGTTAGCTACGCCGTGCAACTCAAGCAAAACACCTTTGCCAACTACCTAAAAGGTTTAGGTAGCAATACCCGATTAAAGCTCTTTAATAAACGCAAAAAGCTTTATCAGTTGGGTGAGGTTCGTGTTGAAAATCTCTGGCCCAATATTGATGGCTTTATAGAAATTTTAAATCAGTTTCATCAGCGGCGCTGGGGCGGGCCCTGTTACTCTGGGCGTAATCGCGCGCAGATCACGGGCTTCTTAACGCAAATTGCAGGCGCTGGCGGTAAGCCCGATTTATCGGTTATCTATTGTAATAATCAGGTTGTTTCAGCGGCCTTGGATGTAGAATTTTGCGGCCGTATTTACAACATTCAGTCGGGATATCAGGAAAAGTTTCAGGACGGCATCTCGCTCGGAACCCTACATTTTGGATTTCAACTAGAAAAGGCGTTTGAGTCCGGCGCAGAGTTTTACGATTTTATGGCAGGCAACGGCAAGCACAGTGACTATAAAAAATCACTCGCCACACACAGCGCCACACTCGTGAGTGTGATGCTGGTGCGCAGCAAATTATTGCGTGTGTTGTATGGCGTGAAAGATCTTCTCAATCGCTTTAAAAAATAAATTCTGACTGCCCGCTGTGATTAAGGAATTCCCTTAATGATCTGCGGCCCGATCAAATTAGCCACCCACAGGGGTAACCACTTCCAGAGTGCAACGAAGAGTTTGAGCTTGGGATTATCGGGGTTGAGTTCGGGTCTTGGTGTGTTGGGCGGTAGTATGCAATACCAATAATGCTGGCAGGGTTCAGCGCCCCATTGTTTTTTAAATTTATAAGTTCCCGCCTCAAGTGTTGATCGGCCAAAATCAAAATACTGGCAACCTTTCGCGATGGCGAACGACAATATTTTGCGATACATCCACATGTTGGTGTTGTATTTGTTAGCCGATTTCAACGTCGATGCCCAGGGGATTTCCATCAAGTCGCCATAGCTCACCAAAAACCCGCAAGAGACGGGCTTTTTATTGACGTACACAACAATAATATTTGCATCCAGTTCCTTGCTGTTGATGATATTCCTGAACCAGTTTTTGGCGTAAACCGGTGTGCCAAGGTCGCGCATGTTTTGTGCAAAAACCCGATAAAAATCATCGAGCAATTCCTGTTTGCCGATACGCACCTCGGGCGAAAATTCATCGGCCTTTTTATATTGCGCACGCACTTTGCTGCCGAGCAATTTATCCAGAGTTTCATCGTCCGCCGGTAGCCGCAACAACATGGACGCTTTTTTGGTTGAGGGGTTATCGCCAAGCCCTTCCTGAATGCTGCGCACTTCAATGTGTTGCAATTCGAGTTGCGCGCGCACGCCTTCGAGTGATTGCATCAACGATTGGCACACATCGCTGTATTCACTCACCACGCCGCCATAGTTTAAATAAGGCATGGAAACGCCAAACTTGCCAAAAAGTGGTGACGAAAAAACCGTAAAAGGAATGCCGCCAATTAATGCTCCGCTCGTGGAGCGCGCGCACAGAATAAAGGATTTATGCCCAAAGCTTTGCTCGACAACCCGTGCCCAGGCTGGGTTGTGACTCGGTAATCGGGTTTTGTTATTGCGCACAAACTCTGCCCAATCATTTACCTGATCAAAGTTTACGAGTGCGATCTGTATTTCATCGCCCCACTTGTGCTGATTGTCGAGCAACGTAAACGGCTGGTTGGGCAATTCGGGCGCTGGTGCTTGCTGGTTTGTCTCTTTTATCTGTGCGGATTTTATCTCGGCTTCAAGCTGCGCAATTTTTTGCGAAATGTCTTTCATCAGCGCCAATTGTTGGGCGTATTCGGGGGTGTCTTTTTGCAGATGTTTGAATTTTCCCGATGCGATTCCTTTTTGAACCTTAAGATTTTTCAGTTCGTTTGCGTAGTGTTCCATGGACAATCTCTTAAGCGGCGCAACGCAGATTAAATACTGCTGCGAATATATTCGAGCCAGGAGGAGTACCTGACAAATTTTTCAAAACTGGCAGGAAAACTGTGCCGCTTAACCAGAAAGGGTTGGGCGGCAATCTGTGCTTGGCTGATATTGCCAGGCATAGAGGTCACGGCGCCGATAAAAAAATCCGTTCTCTTTACCAACTCAGTATGTTGCGCGGAAAAATCGGTTGCCGTTCCCGAGGGATAACAAAACACGCGCGAAGGATTAACCAGTTCCCGCCTTAGCAAATCCTGCGCACGGGTTAACTCGTCGGTGACCTGTTCGTTTGATAAAGCG
>CAIOHY010000436.1 GCA_903858205.1 uncultured Cellvibrio sp. | reverse complement strand
TTAATCGCTCCCGCCGACAGCGGGCTGCCTTTGGATTTGGCCAGCGCCAGGTCTTGAATCAGCAATATGCCAATAGCCACACAAGCAGCCAGTAGATGGGAATAAACAATCAAGGTCTTCATGGTTTTCTGCGCCTTTGTTGTTGTTTTAAGTCAGGTTTATTAAGACTAAATGTTACTTTTTTGTTTTTATGGTTGCGCTAACAAAATGATCACTAAAAAAGTATGTCAAGCAAACAGGCATACAATTTTCTGGTATGAAAACTCTGTTGAAACGCTTTCGTATAAGTTAATTATCGCTGGATGGTGAAGCAGAAAAATGCGTAATTCTTGCGAATTAAGCACTTGTTTCCCTCGTTCTTACTCACGTTCTTTATAATCTTGGCGCCTTGATTTTCCGTTTGGCGCTATGTGTTTATAACTAAAGTGCATTTCCTTTGTGGTTGCATCTGATTTTATCTTTATTATCTTACCTTACAGCAAATTGACAGCGTGATCAATTCACAAAACAAGGAAATTTGGCGCCATTTTTAACAAAAATTACACATGCAGTCCTAGAAGCAAACTTTCTATTTATAGGTAAAAGCTCTGTTGCTTAGACAGGTCTGGTGTTTGGAGTCGGTTACATAAAATGATGTAGGCGCCATAAATACGCTCTGCGGCCCGATTCTCTCAAAAGGACTTGATATATGTATTATTATTCATAATAATCAGCTTGTCATTTACTTTTTGCAATACCTTAAGTTCTATTTGACAATATTGGGTGTTGGGTGGCTTAGTTCCCGCAATAGCCTCAAAGCGTTCCGATTATCCTAAAACTATAAAAATCGACTTCAACTTCGCGGAGTACCTGCTCTCTAGTTCGTAGGGCTCGGCCAAATCAGGCAGTTCACACAATAGTTTTTCTCGTTGTTACTGCGGCTTTTTTGCCGCGATACAACGCTTTTATATCTAAATGATAGCGCTAACTTGAGCACTTTTTTCACGGTGACAAGCTGGCAATGAGAGTTTATTCGCAGATATGGCTTGTAATTATAATCATAATAATAATATTAAAGTGTTGCTGGTATAGATATTATCCAATCCGTTTAAGTAAAAAAATCAATAAAAATAATCACGATTGTGAGTTTCGGTCCGCGCTTTTGCATTTTATCTTTTGGCGGAGTTGTTCTAGTTCCGCTTACCAAGTGGTGTTTTTTCGCAGTCAGATGTTTCTGATCGGAATTGGTGGATGGTGGGTAAATCCCCTTTTTTTGATCGATGAAAGATTGCGCTACCAATTCCAGGAAGGATCGACAATGCCACAGGTATGTTCGTGGCAACCTTACCGGAGCGTAAGGAAAAATCAGCACCAGTAGTCATTTAGGTGCGAAATAATAACGAGGCTTAAGGCCTTCTCACTGGAACCCCGGAGAACTTTAATGATAATTCCCGTCAGAAAAACCTATGGTTTGGCTGCGCTGCTTAGCTTAGGCTTGGCAGCTGTCAGCCAAGGCGCGGCAGCTGGTTGTGTCTATAAAATTAGTAATGAATGGAATACCGGTCTTACCGGCGAAATAGTCGTTACTAACACTAGCGCAGCAGCTATAAATGGTTGGACAGTAGGTTGGCAGTACGCAACCAATCGCCTTACTGGATCCTGGAACGTAAATCTGTCGGGGTCGAACCCTTATTCGGCCTCGAATGTGAGTTGGAATGGTAGTTTGCAACCCGGCCAAAGCATTAGTTTTGGTTTTCAGGTTGACAAACGTGGCGGCGCTGCTGAGATCCCCACCGTTACAGGTAGCGTCTGTTCAGGAGCGGTCGGTAGCTCGTCGGTACCCTCCAGCCAACCTGCGACCAGTTCCTCACGTAGCTCAACTCCTGTTGTTAGCAGCTCCAGCTCGAGTGTCGTCAACAATGGCGGCCAGCAATGTAATTGGTACGGTACGCTCTATCCCTTGTGTGTCACAACCCAGAATGGCTGGGGTTGGGAAAACAATAAGAGCTGTATTTCTCGCGCTACTTGTATCAATGTAGTGGGCGGATCTTCCAGTGCTGCTCCTGGTTCTAGCTCGCGCTCTTCGATAGTGCCAAGTAGTTCTTCTGTCGCAACTACCAGTTCTGTTGCGCCAAGTTCACGTTCTTCTGTCGCGCCAAGTTCACGTTCTTCTGTCGCGCCAAGCTCGCGTTCTTCGATTGCTCCGAGCAGCTCGTCTGTTGCAACTACCAGCTCCGCTTTACCAAGCTCGCGTTCTTCGGTTGCGCCTAGTAGTTCTTCTGTTGCTACTACCAGTTCTATAGCGCCGAGTTCACGTTCATCTGTGGCTCCGAGCAGCTCTAGCGTCACTACTACGTCTAGCTCCCTTCCGAGCACTAGCTCGTCTGTCGCGCCTAGCTCTCGTTCAAGCTCATCCGTATCGAGTGTGACACCGGGTGTGCGGTTGGATAATCCATTCGTGGGTGCCCAATGGTATGTGGATCCGGTTTGGTCTGCCAAAGCGCAAGCGGAGCCCAACGGTTCAAAAATCGCTGGTTACAATACTGCTGTGTGGATGGATCGGATTGGTGCCATCTCACCTACCGATGGTAGCTGGGGTTTGAGTCACCATTTGGATGCGGCGCTGGATCAAAAAGCGAATGTTATCCAAATCGTTGTGTATGACCTGCCAAACCGCGACTGCCATGCATTGGCGTCAAACGGCGAGCTCAAACAAGGCCCGGAAGGTTCTGCCCGTTATCGCACTGAATATATCGATGCCATCGCTTCGATTTTTGCGAAGCCTAAGTACAGTGAATTGCGAATTATTGCGATTATTGAGCCGGATTCCTTGCCAAATTTGGTTACTAACCTGAGTGATCCCGAGTGCCAACAGGCGACCGATGCGACACACGGTTACGTTGCTAATACTCGTTATACCTTGAGTAAGCTCCACACTATTCCAAACGTTTATTCTTATGTTGATATCGGCCATTCAGGCTGGTTGGGTTGGACTGACAATTTCGGTAAAGCGGTAACCTTGATTGGCGATGCAATTAAAGGCGCGACCGGCGGTGTAAATACGGTTGCTGGTTTTGTATCCAATACCTCCGGATACACTCCACTCTACGAGCCATTCCTTGACTCATTAGCCAACAGTGCTTTCCCTGGAAGTGGTGGTGGTACGCAAACTCGTCAAGCCAAGTTCTATGAGTGGAACCCACAGTTCAGCGAAGTTTCATTCGTTCAGGCATGGCGTAATGCGATGATTTCTGCCGGCTTCCCATCGACTATTGGTATGTTGGTAGATACCGGCCGTAACGGTTGGGGTGGGCCAAACCGTCCAACTGCGCAATCAACGAGCACGGTTCTGGATACCTTTGTCGATCAGTCGCGCCTTGACCGTCGTACACATCGTGGTAACTGGTGTAACCAACGCGGTGGTATTGGTGAGCGTCCACGCGTTGCTCCCGTTGCAGGTATTGATGCTTACGTGTGGGTGAAGCCGCCGGGTGAATCGGATGGCGCTGCATCACTAGAATTGTCGTACGATCCGCAAGATCCAGCAAAAGGCTTCGACCGTATGTGCGATCCAACCTACAACTACAACCCAGGTAGTGGCTCCAATGTAGATACGGGTGCAATGCCAAAAGCGCCAGTGGCCGGTCGCTGGTTCAAAGAAGGTTTGCAGGTGTTGATTGACAATGCTTACCCACCGCTGGAATAAGTGGGTTAAGTAGGCCGAGTGAGAGTGAGCATGGACAGGCATTTGGAGAGGTGCCCTGATCAAGGATGATTTTTTCAATGGATTCAGGTGGGCGGAGCGGTTTTACTACAGCTCCCGACCGCTTGCCAGATTCCAAGTGTTCCCCTTAAAACTGTCTAGTGCCGACCTTTCACTCTGTGGCAGGTCGGCTTTTTTTTCTAATTATTTTGGTGATATGCCTCAGCTATGCTATTTATAACTGAATGCCATCACGGATATGGCGCTTTTGCACTAAACGGATGTGCTACCAAAAATTTATAATAACGGAGAATGACCATGCCAATATCCCCAGAATTAGTGGCCGAAATGCAAGTGCTGCGTATGTTTGACACTAGTACCAGCCAAACAGGGTTGAAGGTTCACTCAGACGCATCCACGGATATTATCTCTGCAACTCGCCGCCTGTTTGAAAAACAATTAACGACGCAAATTGATGGCGGCTACTTAACGCCCTTGGGGTATGAATGCTCTGTGCATTTGCAGCAATTAATGCAAATTCTGAATTCCAAACCGTCGCTCTAAATTCCTTGAGTTAGTTCATAGCTGGTGGTCACATAAGTATGTTTTGCGCAGATTGCATCCGCTGTGGATGTTTTCTCGCAGGGAATAAAACCTATAAAAACGTGGTGAGAGGCCGATCATGCCCACTTCTTTTACATTTTTGGTGAGGATTTTTTTGTCTATGTTTTTATCTTCAGCGTGTTCTGCGCAAGCAGAAATTTCACGCGTACAATTGAATAACGATACCCTTGCCGCAGAAATTACGCCAGATATTGGCGGCCGTCTGTTATCAGTAGCACTTGTGGGGCAGCCAAATTTTTTGCGCGTTGGTTCGGCAGTTTTGAGTGAGCCTAATCCTGTAGTGACACCGAGCTCTGATAATATTGCGTATTTTGGGCATGAAACTTGGGTCGGCCCACAGAGTCATTGGTGGTTGCATCAGTTAGTAAATTCTGAGCGTGGTGCTGCAAAAGCTGTGTGGCCACCGGATCCTTTTTTAATTCTCGCCAAACATGCAGTGCAAGAAAAAAATGCGAATCATCTGGTTATGCAAAGCCCCAATAGCCCTGTATCGGGTGTTGCCTTGCAAAAAACGTTTTCCCTTGTTGACGGTAAGCCCAATCAACTTCGATTGAATGTCAGTGCGCAAAATATTCGCGATACAAACGTCGCGTGGGATATTTGGTTTAACACTCGCGTACCGCACATTACAAATGTGTATGTACCTATAGAGAGCATGAATGATGTGCGCGTTGAACATTTTACCGATGCAGCCTATGGGCCTCTCGAACATAATTTTAGCGATGGGCTTTTTGCGTTAGAAAATTTTTCACCCAGTTCACATCAAGGGCGTAAGGGAAAAGTGTTTATTCAGCCTGAGCAGGGATGGATGGCCGCATTTCGCGATAAGCAGTTGCTAATTATTCACTTTACCTTGCAACCCAAAAGTGCAATTCATCCAGAGCAAGGGCAAGTTGAACTGTATCAGGAATTTTTAAACGATAGCCTTGAAGAGGGTTTGTTAGAGCTTGAAGTGCATGCTCCCTACAAAACACTGCAGCCGCGTGAATCTATGTCGGCGAATGAAATCTGGACACTGTTGCCTTACGCGGGTGAGCAAACTCCCGCAGCTCAACGCGCATTTTTACGTAGCCTTATAGATCAGTCTCTACTGTGATTTTTCGTGCTTTGTGTTTTCTGGTTAGCACATTCGGTATGTGAAAATAAAAAACCTTCTGAAGTAAATTCAGAAGGTTTTTTTGTTGATGGTCAATCCAATGCGTGCTTAGAGGTAGCCCACTTTTTTACCAAAGGTGATGATGTTAGATCCGTAATCACCGCCCCATACGTAACCGGTGCGGCGCTCTTCAGACATTTTGGTGATGTCATAAAATTTGCTGCCGTCGCGATCACTGAAGAAGCCGCGATTGGTGTTCAGGTCGTAGAAGCGATACCACATTTTGCTGCCGGATTTTTTGATGATCGGATTGGTTTTCGCTTGCGCGCGATCATAGGTGTAACCATCCAAATAGGTATTCGGGCTGTTAAACCAATTCAATGCGGCCTTCACTGCTTTTTGCACATCGGCGGTTTGCGGTTGGGTCATCAGGAAACCAATCACACCAATCGATTCACTGCCACTGAGTGATTCCAATTCATAGGCGCGTGCTTTCTTCGGCAAATAATCCGTTGCACCGTGCTGTGCACACCAGACGGTCAGAGTGCCGTTTTGTTTCCACTGCGCTTTCAAAATATAGTCAGTGCCTTTGGTGACAGCGGTTTTGAAGCGCGCTCGGTCCGCATCGCTGAAAGTATCGTTATCGAACGGCGCCATTTTTTTCGCAGCGAAATCCAGCACGGTTAACGCATAGGTCATGCCGTTATCGTTGAAGGTTGCGTGATCCGCGTAACCGCCTTTGAGTGGATAAAATTGTGGCAAGGCACCGGTGCTGTATTGCGAACTCACAATAAAGTTGGCCGCACGGCGCACTGCATCGCGGTATTTGGTATTGCCACCGGTTTTATAAATTTCGGCGAGATAAACCATTTCGGTAATGGTCGCGCCATTATCAATGGTGCCACTGTCGCTACCACCGTTGCCTGCGCTTACCGAGTTGTAATCCAGATTTTTTGGCCAGCCACCGTTCGTCAATTGATAAGACAACACAACATCCGCGCGCGAGCTATTCCACTTGGTGCGCGCGTTGCGCAACCAACTGACGACCGGGTTACCATCCAATGTCAGCATCGCACCGCCACCTGTTGCAGGTGCGGAACTGCTTGCCGCGCTGGAGCTGGATTTAACTGAGGAAGCAGCGCTGCTACTGCTGACTGCACCTGCACAGGTTCCTGCTTTGGTGGGCGCGCCTTCAATTTTAATTGAGTCGATATTTGCGAGGCCTTCGGCGGTCAATGCACTGAGTTGCAAACTGTTATTGCCTTGTACTAAATCAATTTCCACGCTCGCGGTTTGCCAATCCGCCCAGCTGGCTGTGGGCGGTAATTGCACGGAGTAATTACCGTTACTGCCGCCGTTAATCACCAGCGAACCATTGCGATTGGCAGTGCCGCCATTCGCGTAGCGGAAGGTCACCGTGTGGCGCGTACTGGTAGTTGCATTAACGGCCCATACAATCGCTGCGCCCTGCGCATTATTGGAATTGGTGTAGCCATTACCGGTGAATCCAGTGTTAGAACTTTCCGTAGCAATACCGTCTACGCGACAAAAACCCGCTTGCTCTTCTTGAATCGTGAAAGTTGCGGTTGCTGGTGCAGAACTGCTGGATTTTGGTGTGCTGGAAGGCGCAGCAGAACTGGATGATTTTGAACTGCTGATCGCACTCGATTGAATCGAGCTTGCGATTTTTGAACTCGCCACACTCGCGCTGGATTTACTGGTCGCTACTGATGAAGCCGCTGCGCCACATAAACTGCCATTCACTTTTGGCGCACCTGCGGTGCCGGTTGCTTGAAATCCAAAACTCGCAGAGGCTTTAGGTGCGAGTGTGCCATTCCAATTTAATGCTGTAGCCGTGTAAGGGTTTGATCCGCTCAGCGTTGCGTTCCACGCATTGGTTACACTTACGCCAGATTCTTGCCAGGATACTGACCAACCATTTACGGTAGCGGCGCTATCGTTTGTTACCGTAATTTCCCCAGTAAAGCCCGAGCCCCAATTGTTGGTGACTTTGTAGGTGCATGCTGCCCAGCTGGGAGAACCTACGATAAACGAAACTGCAGCAGCAAGGCACGCACGCGAAAAAAACGATGAAGGGTTTTTATGTTTCATGTGATCGTTCCAAAGTTGTAATTGATTAGATTTTTTGCGTTAAGCATTAACACGTGCTTTATGTTGTTTAAAAAACTCGCCTCAACACCCGAGGCGAGCAAGGGGCTGGGTGAGCATTGCGCCACCCGGTGCGAACACTAAAAATTTATTGCGGCCCACTGCAGCGTTTAACCAAATCGGGAATTGTTTCCGCAGCATCGAGTGAATAGCTGTAAGGTACTTTTGTAAGTGCCGCAACATTAAAGTCCTGGCCTGCAACTTTGCGAACACCACCTAAACCCGTATCTTTCTTCCCAGAAGTATTGTCGTAAATATTTCCGCGCGCGGTTATATGCATGTAAACGTCATACATAAATTGATGAGGATTGTTAACATTCTTGAAATAATTATTTTCAATCAAGACTGCGCCATAGGAACCAACGCCAATGCAGTAAGAGTTACCCGTGGAATTGAAAAAATTGTTGTATTGGTGGCCCATGCCGTAAGTCACGCGCGGCATACGTTGGTCAACATTTTCCGCCCACCAGTTGTGGTGATAAGTTACTTTGAGCTTGCCCCAATCTTCCGGATGGTCGCCAGCGCCCGAGCCATTCAAGCTCGCAAAACGATGGGTGTGGCTTTTGCTGGTGTACCAAAATTTGGACCAAGATACTGTTTGATAATTGGATTCGCTGGTGATATCTAACGAGCCGTCACCCGAGTCCCATACATTTAAATGGTCATACCAAATGTGATGAGAATTACGAGAAGAAATCGCGTCGTCCGGGCCGGCATTTGGCCATACACCTTTGACGTTTAAATTTCGAATAATGATATTGCTAACACCGGACATCGAAATACCGCCTTGAATAGTGGCATTCTTGTCAGCACCTTGAATCGTTTTATTGCTTGCGATTGAAAGTGCAGAGCCGCCTTCAGTTTTAATAGTGCCGGAGATAATAATTACGCGCGGCGATTTATCCTGTACGGCCGCTTTTAATTCAGCAAAGGTTTTTACTGTCGTTGGTGTTGCATTGCCACCGCCTGTCGTTCCATTAACACCATCTGCATTAACAGAGGCCCAGCCCTCTAACGCTTTAGGGCAGCTACCACTATTGTTGCTTGCACTGCTGGCCTGACTACTCGAACTACTGGAGCGACTACTTGAGCTCGCCACCGTCGCGCATGCTGCTGGTGTAATTCCATCACCGACGACAGAGATGTAATCCACATTGGGCAAGCCACTGCTGGTATTCGCAGTAATTTTTACACTGTTAACGCCTGCTTTTAATGGCACATTTACACTGAGGGTTTGCCACTGATTCCACGCGCCTGTAGCGGGAAAATCCACCGTCTGTGTTTGACTATTGTTCACCAAAACGTTGGCATCTCGCAGGCTCGCACCATTCGCAAAACGAAATTCAATCGCGTAACTTTTTGCCGTTGCCGCATTAATACTCCAAGCAATCGTGGCGTCTGCGCCATCGGGAGTATCCGCATAACCGGTTCCGGTGTAGCCGGTTTGATTGGTTCTTACTGTATCCGCCGCATTACAAAATCCCAGCGAATTTTCTTCAAACAACCAAGCGCCTTGAGCTGCACTGCTGGAAGATTGCGCTTGCGATGAAACACTTTTTGCAACACTGGAAATCGCACTGCTTTTAGCGCTCGATGAGCTCACTGCTACACTGGATTTTGAACTGCTCGAAGGCGCAGTTGCCGCACCACACAGCGAGCCGTTAATTTTTGGAGCCCCCGCTGTGCCAGTTGCTTGAAATCCAAAACTGGCAGACGCTTTGGGTGCAAGTGTGCCATTCCAATTGAATGATGTAGCTGTGTAAGGATTTGCTCCGCTGAGCGTTGCATTCCATGCATTGGTTACGCTAACACCCGATTCCTGCCAAGACACCGACCAGCTATTTACGGTGGAGGTGGTATCGTTTGTTACCGTAATTTCCCCAGTAAAGCCTGAACCCCAATTATTGGTAACCTTATAG
>CAIOHY010000435.1 GCA_903858205.1 uncultured Cellvibrio sp. | reverse complement strand
GTGCTGCAAATTGCAGACTTTCACCCGCGCTACCAATTTGCGGGTACTCAGCCGGACGACATCAGCAATTTCACCAACCGCGCGCCTTACACGACGCTGCATTTGCTGCGCGAGGAAAGTATTGACAAGGCCGTTGAAGCGTTTCCGGATGCGTCGCTGATTTATGAGAGGAATATGCAGGTGTTGGAGGACTTGGGGAGAGAGGGGTGGGAGGGGTTGGGAGTCGGTGGGAAAACAAAAAGTTAAGGGTTGACAGCGGACAAACCAAAGAAAACCAGAACTGATATCATTTTTCTATGGCTCCAACCGTATTCCGTGAAGGTGCGTTCAGCAACTCCGAAAAAGGCTTTTGGCTGCGCTTAGGTGACGAGGAGTTGTTTATTTCCTATGAAGAGTTTCCTTGGTTTAAAAAAACCACCATTGAACAAATCTCCAGCATTGAATGGCCGACGCCAGACCATCTTTATTGGCCTTTGATGGATATTGATTTATCGGTTGAGTCGATTCGCGATCCTGGGAAGTTTCCTCTGGTGTCTCGTTAAATAAACTAAACGGGGTTTGATTTACCAATCAGTGATAAATGGCTAGAAACACAATTTAACTATGTAATTTCTCCAAGGGATGTAGAAATTATATGGTTGTTTCAACCTGAATCAGCAAATGCCGTATTCAACTTCTTGGATTGCGGACAGCATATAAATCCCAGTCTATTGGGTATGATTAAATCCCATCCAAATAGAGCCCGATATGCGAACCACTCAACAACTCAGCATCACATTGCCAAACGAGATGGCCGAGGCTATCAAAACAAAGGTGCGATCTGGTGAATACGCAACCGAAAGCGAAGTCATTCGCGAAGGGCTTCGAGCACTTTTAAACCGTGATCGTGCCATAGAGAGTTGGTTACAAAATGAAGTTGGTGTGGCTTATGACGCACTCAAGTCCAATCCATCGCGTGCAGTTACTGTTGATCAAGTACGTGAACGTCTTGCTTCTGAGAATGCCAAAATGAGATGAAGTATCACGTAATGTTCTCGCCCGAGGCGATGGAGCAACTGGCCGATTTGTACCAATACATTGCTTTCGAAGCTTCACCAGAAATAGCACTGGGGTACACCGAAGCCATCGTCAATTATTGTGAAAGCCTCTGCATATTTCCTCTTCGTGGCACGGCCCGTGATGATGTCCGTCCCGGATTGCGTGTCACTAATTACAAAAAACGTGCTGTCATTGCGTTTGCAGTTGAAAAAGATCTTTTTTACATCGTCGGCATTTTTTATGGTGGGCAAGACTATGAATCGCGTTTATCTGAAGAGTCAGGCGACGACTCGCCGAATTGAAATACTCAAGGGCACAATCCACCCATGCCCAAACCCAAACACACCGCCTCCAAGGTCCAAACTGCTAGCGATCAACTCGACCTGCGCCTCGGGCAGTCGTTGGAGTTGCTGAAAGAGCTGCACATCCTCACGCGCGAGGGCAAGATCAACCAGGATTCGCGCCGCAAGCTCAAGCAGGTGAACCACCTGTTTCAGTTCATTGAAAAAATCCTCAAAGAATTACCCGTCAGCGACGCAGGCCCTAGGCTGGCTGACCATGGCGCAGGCAAATCGTATTTGGGGTTCATCATTTACGACTTGTTTTTCAAGGCCTTGGGTCGCGGCCATATTTACGGCATAGAAACCCGCAGCGAGTTGGTGGCTGCATCCACCGCGCTGGCGCATCGCCTGGGTTTTGAGCGAATGCAGTTTCTCAATCTCAGTGTGGCCGAGTCGGCGCACAGCCAAGCCTTGCCCGCGCAGATCGACGTGGTCACCGCGCTGCATGCGTGCGACACCGCCACAGACGATGCGATTGCTTTCGGTTTGCAAAAGCAG
>CAIOHY010000434.1 GCA_903858205.1 uncultured Cellvibrio sp. | reverse complement strand
TTTTGATAAATCCAGAATGTCATTCAATAGTGATAACAAGGTGCGCGCTGCTGATTCACTTTTTTGTACATAATCACTTTGTCGGGTATTGAGTGCGGTTTTTTTCAGGAGTGCGAGCATGCCCAGCACAGCGTTCATTGGTGTACGTAATTCATGGCTCATATTGGCGAGAAATTGGCTCTTGGCGAGGCTGGCATCCTGTGCTTTGGCGACGGCTTGTTCAAGCGCAATTTCCCGCTGTTTTAATGCGGAGGCAAAATTCCCGGTGCGCTCTAATAAGCCCTGAGTGCGCTTGTTGGTCTCTCTGAAAACGTTGGCAGCATTTGCTAAACGGCCAATTTCATCAGTTCGCTCGGTGCAGGGAATGGATTCAACATTTTCTTCATTCGCCAGTCTGCCAAAGGTATTCGTAATCGCCATTAATGGTTCGCTGATTTTTTTGCCCAGGAAGAATGCCATTAAAATCGCCACCACCGAGCCAATAATAGATGCGCTTATTGCAAGCCGTTCATTAACAATACTTTGTTTTTCGACTTGCTCGTTCACCTGCTGGCTTATTTGAATAAACCCTTTTTTCAACTCATCAGACGTGTTAGCGATTTCTGCTGTCTCGCCAGCGATGACAATGTTAAGTAAAAACAAATAATTTCTATCCGCTTGAACGGCGGTATGGAAGTTTTGTTCTGCTTCGTCAAGTGTGGCCAGCGTTTCATCCAGTTTTTTTGTTTGATCATCGTTAAGTAAACGAATCCGCATGTCCTTTAGATCAAATTTCAGCAATATGAAGGTTTTTTGTATGTTGCGTTTATCTTTGTTTTCGTGGGTATTAAAATACTGTGCGCTGGAGGTTTGTATACTCGCTAAATAGTCTTGGCTCATCCACAGGGCGTGAATTTCATTGCTATTGAGGTTGTTGAGCGAGTTATACAGGTGGTGGAGATTGTTCTCCGTTGCGTCAAATGATTCAACTAATATGCTCGCGAGAATTTTTTCTCTGTATTCGCGTTGATCGCGTAGATTTTCTATTTTTTCTTTTAAATTAATGATCAGCGCCTCAAGTTGGCTAAGCAATTTTCTATTGGTGGATGACAGGTCTTGGTGCTGCGTAATGAGTGCGGCAATTTGGCTTAAAATCTTACTGTGTAACGCGAGAATATCATTGATGTCGCCAATACGATGGGCGTAAGAAAAGGAAAGGATGCGACGTTGCAGTTCAGCAATATTGGCATCCACTTCCAGCATGCTATTGGTGTGGGCGCTTGCTTGTCGGTGCTCGGTAAAGAGTGAGTTAAAATCGCGTAAGTGATAAACGTTTAACGCGGTAATCGCGATGCTCATACCAATCAATAAGGTGAAGCCCAGCATGATTTGCTGTCGAATGCTGAGGCCTTTGATTGTGGCGTAATGGGTGGACATGGTCGTCTTATGCCAATAAAAATTCGTACCATCGATCAAGTGAATACTCGTAGTTTTCCATCACTGTATTCCAAATAGCGACATGGCTGAATCGATTCACATAAGAGCCACCGGTGCGAATATCCCCTGCGGGAACCGAGATGCGCCCATCAGGGCCTTTTAATGGCTGGTTGGTCGTTTTGCCGTCGTACCAATAATCCCATTCGGTCGTGCTGAGTAGCGGCCGTGATCGTTCGGGGTTTGAAATGTAATACCCCTGCCGCGCGATAAATGCACCTGCCCAACCACTTAACCACCAATTCATATACTCATAGGCAGCATCTTGTTGTGCACCCTTGCATTCGCGTGACATGCACATTACGCCATGCCATGCACGGTAACCCTCTTTAGGTGCTGCATAGGTGACGGGCGTACCGTTGGCATTGGCCATTGAAACACCCGGCGAAAACATGCTTCCCAGGTTCATACGGCCCGAGGTGATAAAGTCGGCTGATTGTGGAACCGTGTTCCAAAATCCGGCGAAATGACGCTGCTTTTTTAGCTCCATCAACACGGTGAATAACACATCGATTTCTTTGATTGTCATATTGCCCATGTCGGCAAAGGTCATTAATCCGCGTGCCTGAGCAGCGAGCGCCAGATCAAATAATCCGATAGTGGGGGCGTTGACTATACCGACTTTGCCCTTGAATTTTGGGTCCAATAACCAGCCCCAGCTTTCAGTCTCGTAGGGAATTCCTTTGGGGATAATGTTGGTGTTGTAGCCGAATGAATCGACATTATGGGCATAGGGTAAAAAACTGATTTGACCGGTGAACTCGCTGCCAAGGCTACCGTCTTTTTGCACGTTAAGTATTTTGTACGGCGCATCCCCTAGTCCAATAGGAGCCGTTGGAATGATGCGTCCCTTTTTCGAAATGTCATTGATTTCGTTCCAATAGGTAAGCCGCTCAGTCTCAATCGGTTGTATGGCATTGGCCTGCCAAAGGGTGCGGATACTGTCGGTCCATTGCTCATAGAGGTCGAATTTTTCGGGGAAGGTCGTCGCTTTTTGTACTAACTCGCTTTCGCCCTTTGCCTCAAACACCAACTTAATCCCCAGATCAGCCATGGCTTTTTGGCGTATCTCTTCCTGCAGGGTAACGTGGGTGCCCATCACTCTGAGCGTGACCGGTGATTTGGCAAATACATAGGGTGCCTTGGCAAGTGCGAGACTACTGCCGGTGACCAAAGCGGAGGTTTTTAGAAATGTGCGACGGGAAAACAGTTGGGTAGTCATGCAATATCCTATACGGCGACTAGGTGTTCTTGAGTCTAGTTGCTGGGTGCATGAATGCAAATGCGGCGATCAGAGTGCTAGGCAGGGTGTCGCTTAAAGGTTTTGTGTTTGGCGAACCGCAAAAAAATCCGCTCAACTGTCATTCGTCAGGTGAGTGATTATTCGATAAGGCTTTTTACGGCGATGCCTAGAACAGCACAAATACCCAAGAGTTTCATGATGTTCATCTTCCAATAAAATAACAAAACACTGGCGAGAATCCCTATCGCTAATGCGATCCAATCCAGTTGCATCAGCCAGCCTGATTCAACGCCCTGTGGCCAGAGAGTGTGATACGCAAAAAATAATGCGAGGTTAATAATTACACCGACAATCGCAGCAGTGATTGCCGTGAGTGGCGCCGTGAAGTTCAGGTTGCTTTGAGTGGATTCAACGAGCGGGCCGCCGGCAAGAATAAAAATAAAAGAGGGCAAAAATGTAAACCAGGTCACCAGCGTCGCAGCAATCGCGCCGGCTAAAAATGCATGTTCAGCGCCGAGAAATTCGTGTGTGTAAGCACCGACGAATCCAACAAATGCGACCACCATAATCAACGGTCCTGGCGTCGTTTCCCCCAGCGCCAAACCATCCATCATTTGTGCAGGTGTTAACCATTGGTAATTGATGACAGCACCCTGATAAACGTAGGGTAAAACTGCATAGGCACCGCCAAAAGTCAGCAGTGCAGCGGTGGTAAAAAACCAGGCCATTTTGGTAAAGCCGTGTTGCCATCCAAATTGGGTGCCGAGTAACAACATCGGTAGTATCCACAACAACAATCCGCATAGGATCACCAATAGCATGCCTGAGGTGCGAAATTTTGCGTGCGGCGGTGTGGGTGTTGCATCATCGATAATCGCGGCGCCGTAATTTTTTTGATTCGCTTGGTGTTTGGCGCTGGCAGTAAATAATTGCGGCGCAAATTTTCCACCTAACCAGCCGATGATTCCGGCCGCTAACACAATTACTGGAAAGGGCAAGTGCAGCGCAAAAATCGCAATAAAAGCAGCGAAGGCGATTCCCCACAACCAATTATTTTTTAAACTGCGTGAACCAATCCGATGTGCTGCCTGAACCACAATGGCCGCCACTGCCGGTTTTATGCCGTAGAAAATTCCTGCAATTAACGGCAGATTTCCATAGGCGATATAAAGCCAAGACAACAGAATTAAAATAAACAGCGAGGGCAACACAAATAACACGCCGGCAATGATTCCACCCCAGGTGCGATGCATTAACCAACCGATATAGGTAGCAAGTTGTTGTGCCTCTGGCCCCGGCAATAACATGCAGTAATTAAGTGCATGCAAAAAACGTTTTTCTGAAATCCAGCGGCGTTGCTCCACCAATTCCTGATGCATGATGGCGATCTGCCCCGCAGGGCCGCCAAAACTGATGAACCCGAGCTTCAACCAAAATCGTACCGCTTGCCAAAGGCTAATAGAGTTGGGGGGAGTATTCACGTGAGAGCCTTATCATCTGGGTGGCGTAAGGTCGCATCATAACAAGAACCTTGAAATCCAGTGTCATGGGTTCGGCGGCATCTGTTATGACGTGTAATCCGGCTGTAATAATCTTGTCATATAGTGGCGGCCATCTTTGTCTGGCGAGAATCTTTTATGTCCCCCAAATCCCACAAACACATGCATTACAACGTGGCCTTGGTTGATAAGTTATGGAATTTGAAGCGTTTGTGCGAAGTGCAACTAAAAATGCACATTCCCTTGAACATGGTACTAAAGGATGAAGAATACCGCGCCGAGCTGCTTGAAAAAGCGCTGTCTGCGGGCGACGACGAATTGACAAAACTGGTGTGGGATGTGCGCCAAATGGAAGACTCCATTGTCACCGCAACCCATACCGGCGACGAATTTAAATTGAAAAAGAAGGCGCGCGGCACGATCAGATTAAACTTTATCTCGGCTGCTGCTTGCTCGCTGTTATTGCTGCTCAGTGGATATTTATTTCGCTCGTTTTTACCGCTGGATGCGGGAGAAGTATTTGTATTGCAAGCCATAACGGAGACACGTGTGCAGTCTGCCGTTAAACCGCAACAACAAGCGTATGTGCCTGGCGCTCCGGTAATTCGCGCAACTAAGCCCTTGTTCCGCGTACACGGTTCCAATACGGTTGGTGAAAAATTAACACCGCGTTTGGTGGAATCCTATTTTATGGCGCGTGGTGCTACCGATATAAAAACTGAGCAGGGTAATGCGCCGACCGAAAAGGCAGTCAGCGCGCAGCTGAATGGACGAATCGAATTTATTGAAATTCACGCTCATGGTTCGAGCACAGCATTTACTGATTTGTTGCAGGGTTCTGCGGAGTTGGGCATGTCATCGCGCCGAATTAAAGAGCAGGAACGCGAATTGTTATTGGGTAAAAGTGGTGATCTCACGGAAGCGGGCAGCGAACACATTATTGGTCTGGATGGTTTGGCGATAATCGCTAATACTAAAAATCCACTCACGCAACTTTCAATTCCCCAGCTCGTAAAAATATTTTCTGGAGAAATCACCAATTGGTCGGAATTAGGCGGTAAGGATTTGCCGATTAAGCTCTACGCGCGTGATGAGAACTCCGGAACTTGGGACTCGTTCAAAAGTATGGTGCTGGATCCGGCATCGGCAACTATTGCACTTACGGCAAAACGGTTGGAGTCCAGTACCGAACTCTCAGATTCAGTGGCGAAAGAAGAGGGCGCAATTGGTTTTATTGGGTTGCCCTATGTGCGCCGCGCAAAATTGTTAGCCATTTCAACCACCAAAACATCCAAGGCAATTTTGCCAACGCACTTTACCGTGAGCACTGAAGACTACCCGCTAGCACGCCGTTTGTATTTTTATTTGCCGCAAAAAAATATCAATGTTGATGCAGAAGAGTTTGTGCGTTTCAGTGCAACGGAACGCGGTCAAAGTATCGTGGAAGATATAGGGTTGGTATCGCAAAATATTAAAACCGGTCAGCCGTTTAATAACAATTTCTATCCGGAAGAAATGCGTAGCCTCACAGCGCGTTCCCAGCGCTTGTCGATTAACTTTCGTTTTAAAGATGGTAGCGACGAATTGGATACCAAAAGTATTAGTGACCTTGATCGCTTAGTGAAATATGTAGAGATAAATGCGCCCAAGCGTGTACAACTTTTTGGCTTTTCGGATGGTGAGGGCGACAAAGCACAAAATGTCGAGTTGTCATTGCGCCGCGCCAAAGTGGTTGAGCAGCATTTGATTGAACGTGGAATTTATCCGCTTCTTGCACGTGGCTTGGGAGAAGAAGCGCCTTTGGCGAGCAGCAAATCAGAAGAGGGGCGCCGCCTGAATCGCCGTGTTGAGGTGTGGATTTTATAAGCATCCCGCACAGAGGATGAATCAGTCGCGAGCGGGGTGTTGAGCAATCGGCACCCCGCTTTTGTTATGGCAAGAATTAATGGCCGCCTAGTTTTGTCGTAGCAACCAATCTTTAGCGCTTTCGACATCATGAAATAGCTTGCCGTAGCTTAACGAGCGATTGGCGAGCACGTTGTAAACAAACTCCGTGGTGTCGCGGGTGCGCGGGTTATTATCGACCCAAGCAAATTGGTATTTGGTGGTGATGCCAAGTTTTTTGAAAATGGCGGGATGATCAAAAGCTTCAAGCGTGGTGACCGAGTCCAGCAAGTATTGCTCGCCGAGCACACGATAGCATTGGTGCTGGTCACAAGCGTTTACCACGCTTTGCCAAAAGTGCAGAGCGTTTTCATAATTGCCTATGCCTTTTACCTTTATGTGCAGGTAGTTGTCATGCGGCGTTACATTAATATCCAAATTCATTAGTGTGCATACTCTTGTTGTGACTATGAGCGACTATGAGCCACGCGGAGCGGCTAGGAGCGTAAATCGGCGAGTAGTTTTCCTGCTGCCAGAATTTCTTGCTCGTGTTCGGGTTCGCGCCAGGTTTCTGCCAGACCGCTCGCATACCACTCCTGCATCGCGGGCAGATTCAATAATCGCGTAAGGTAGTCTTGCGCAGCGCCAGTGAGTGACAATCCATAGGTCTGAAAACGGAACGCAACCGGTGCAAAAAACGCATCGACAGCGGTAAATGTTTCGCCTGCCAAAAATGCGCCGCCAAATTTACGCAAGCCTTCATTCCAGAGTTCATCAATGCGTGCGATATCTTTTTGCAGTGCGGCCGATAGGGTGTGTAATTGGATGCGATGGCCACAGCTCATGCTGCAGCTATTGCGCAGGGCTTGAAAGCCCGAATGCATTTCCGCACTAGCGCAGCGTGCCCAAGCGCGTGCGGTTTTATCCGTTGGCCAGACTTGCGGATAAGTCTCCGCGAGATATTCCGCAATGGCGAGTGAGTCCCATACGGTTTGCTCTCCATCCTGCAAGCAGGGTACCCGACCATTGGGTGAGAACTTACGATAACTATCCCAACTGCTGCCAACATCCAGCGGATGAATTTGCTCGGTAAAGGGAATGGCGAGCGTGCGCATCAGCACCCAGGGGCGCAGCGACCAGGAGGAATAGTTTTTATTGGCGATATGCAAAGTGAACATCGTATGGCTCCTTGTAGCATGCAAGCGGAAAGATGACAGAACCTATCACACTTCCCGCCCAGCAGGCTGCAACCATTAACCAAGACTTACAAAAAAACAGCGGCTGATCACTCTGGTTGTTGATCGGATTTTTAGAGTGCGGCTAGCCCGTTCAGGCTCCAGTCAATCGCCTCACGGTAGTGGTGTTCGGGGAGCAAATCGCCAAGCAACACCAGGGTCTCGCGAATCTCAGTGATATTGTTGCTAACAATATTGATATGGCCAACCTTGCGGCCAGCGCGCACCTCTTTGCCGTACCAGTAGGTGCGAGCGCAGGGCAGGTCGCGCCAGGCGGGATTGTAGTCAGTGCCGATGAGATTGATCATCACATTCTGGCCAATCACTTGCGGTGCTGGCGTCGCCATTCCGGCAACAGCGCGCAGGTGATATTCAAACTGGCTGATGCTGGCGCCCGCTTGGGTCCAGTGGCCGGAGTTGTGTACGCGTGGGGCTAATTCATTGATTAACAGCTGATCGCCAACGCGGAAAGTTTCCATCGCCATCACGCCGACATAATCGAGCGCATTCAAAATCTTACCGAGCATCGCTTCTGCTTGTGCTTGCAGTGGTTGCAAGCGTTCGAGCGGCGCAATCGATGCGTAGAGAATTCCGCTGAGGTGCAGATTCAAGGTGAGCGGATAAAACACACTTTCGCCTTGTTGGTTGCGCACGCCAACGAGTGAAACTTCTTCATCAAAGTTGATAGCTTGTTCGGCGATGGCTTCGCCTTGCCAATCATCCGGGACTTCATCTTCATCGGTGCGCAGCCAGTGTTGACCGCGGCCGTCGTATCCGCCCGTGCGACGCTTGAGCAGCACGCGCTCGCCGAGTTGATCGCGCAATTCATTGGCATTGATGTCATTGGCCACATTGCGCCAGGGGGCAGTGGGAATACCCAGCGAATCGATCAACTCTTTTTGGGTTTTGCGGTCAGCCAAGCGACCAAAGACAGTCTGGTTGATGAAGCGCGGGTGTTGGGCCAGGGCGTGAGTCACCAGCGTTTCCGGCCACTGCTCGCGTTCAGCGGTGACTAGATCATCGGCAGCCAATGCCGGTGCTGTGCCTTCATTAATATCCACCGGGCAGACATCCAGCGCCAATGGCATACCGGCGTGTTTGAGCATCGCACCCAATTGACCTGCACCTAAAACCCAAATTCGTTGACTCATGCCTAACCTCTTATTGATCGCGGCCTATTGATCTCTCGCTTTTAATCCCGAGGGTCCGGATTATCCAACACCGCTTGGGTCTGGTCGTGGCGGAATTGGTCGATTTTGGTCGCCAACGCCGGATCAGTCACCGCCAAAATCTGGCAAGCCAGCAAGCCCGCGTTAAATGCACCGGCCACGCCAATCGCCAAAGTTCCCACAGCAATGCCCTTGGGCATCTGCACAATAGAATAGAGGCTATCCAACCCGTTCAGCGCTTTACTTTGTACGGGTACGCCCAGCACTGGCAAACGGGTATGCGCCGCAACCATACCCGGCAAGTGTGCCGCACCGCCGGCACCGGCAATAATCACCGCATAGCCGTTATCCACTGCTGTTTCCGCAAATTCAGTGAGTTTCTGCGGGGTGCGATGGGCTGAAACCACTTCAGTGTGATACTCAACACCCATCTGCTCCAGTATCTCTACCGCCGCCTGCATAGTGGCCCAATCGCTCTTGGAGCCCATAATCACCGCAACTTTTCTTGCCATAGCGCTTGCCCGAATGCTTGAAACTCAATAAATGTAAGCCCAAAAAATGGGCCGGAAACGGAAAAAAGGCGCGCATATTAGCACGATGACAGGGTGATGCCGAATGCATTCTTTTCCCAGTCTTGACTGTCAGGTGAGCAACTGGATAAAGTGATCAAAATGATTAATTTAATTAAAATGATCAATATGAGGATCTATTATGGAAACCCTAACCGCCAGTGATGCCAAGCGCGAATTCGGCGATCTTCTCTTAAAAGTCCAAAGTGCGCCCGTGGGTATTAACAAAAATGGAAAGCCAGTCGCGGTGATGCTCTCCTATGCCGAATACGAGCAGCTTGCCGCCTATAAAACCGCGCAGCTTAAAGCACAGATTCAGCAGGGTATTGCTGATTTGGACGCGGGTCGCATCGCGAGCGGAAATGTTGTGCTTGAGCGTCTACGTCAGCGAGTGAAATGATGGTCAATTTTTATTTCACGGAGCAAGCGGAAAAGGACTTGGAAGCGATCATCGATTTTACCGTTCAGCGCTGGGGTGCAGCACAGTCGCACAACTATATAGATGACTTGGAAGCGCTTGCCCAAATACTCGCGGATAATCCTCTGCTGGGAACTGAACGCGATGAGTTATCTCAAGGGCTGCGCAGCTTTCCCTATCAAAGCCATTTACTGTTTTATGTGCTGCAAAAAGACGGAATTGCGATTGTGCGGGTGTTGCATATGAGTGTGGATGTGGAGCGGAATTTTTAGGTTGGCTAGGCGTTTTTTGCGCAAGTGGTTCCTGGCTTTCAATTTGGGCAGCAGCCTGCTGACCGATTGCCATGGTTCGGTGAGTCGCGCAGCACTCCGCCCTAGCCGATTAATAATTAAATAGAAAAAACAACAGGTAGTATTTTTCCATGGATCAGAATGTGAATGAAGTTGAGGCGTTTATTAAACGTTGGCAAGGTGCCGATGGTTCAGAGTTGGCGAATGCACAAAGTTTTACCCGCGAGTTCTGTGAGCTTTTGGATGTTTCAGTTCCCGATCCGGCACGACAAGATACTCGCGATAACGCCTATGTATTTGAGCGTCGCGTTATTTTTAGTAGTCCCGACGGTTCTACTTCAGAAGGCAGAATTGATTGCTTTAAGCGCGGTGCCTTTGTGCTTGAAAGTAAGAAGTTAAAACAAGGTGAACACACCAAAGGTTTCGGTGTGGCGATGTTGGCGGCCTACAAACAAGCAGAGCAATATGTACGCGCATTACCAGCGCATGAAGGGCGCCCGCCATTTATCGTGGTGGTTGATGTTGGCAACGTCATTGAGATATTTGCAGAATTTTCCTGTAGCGGCGGAACCTACACGCCATACCCTGACCCGCGTTCTCACCGCATTAAATTAGATAACTTGCGCGATGAAAAAGTGCGTGAACGCTTGCGTGCCATTTGGCTAGACCCGCTTTCTCTTGACCCCGCAAAACAATCCGCAAAAGTAACCCGCGAAATTGCAGCGCAATTAGCGGAGATTGCAAAATCATTAGAACAAGCGGGTTACGATGCCGAGCGCGTAGGCGCATTCCTCACCCGCTGCTTGTTTACCTTTTTTGCTGAAGATGTGGGTTTGCTACCTAAACGCGCCTTTACGGAATTATTAGAGTCACTCGCGAAAGCGCCGGATCAGTTTGTGCCTATGCTCTCTGAATTGTGGCAGGCTATGGATACTGGTCGTTTCTCAGTTGCGCTGCGCATTAACGTGCTGCACTTCAATGGCAAGTTATTTAAAAACCCTGACGTATTGCCGCTGAACCGCGACCAAATTGATTTGTTGGTGTTAGCGGGAACTAAAGATTGGAGTCAAGTTGAACCGGCAATTTTTGGTACGTTGTTGGAGCGCGCATTAAACCCAACTGAACGTCACTCACTCGGCGCGCACTATACGCCGCGCAGTTATGTAGAGCGTTTGGTGTTGCCAACGGTAATTGAGCCGCTGCGTGAAGAGTGGAGCACAGTGCAGACTACGGCGCTTACGCTTGCGAGTGAAGGTAATGTAAAAGCAGCAGAAAATGTGTTGCGCACCTTTCAGTTGCGTTTGTGTAATTTACGCATTCTTGACCCCGCATGCGGTAGTGGTAACTTTTTGTATGTGACGCTGGAACATTTAAAACGCCTTGAGGGTGAAGTGCTTAATCAGCTGCACGATTTAAATGTTTCCATGAGTTTGGAAACAGAAGGGCTTACAGTAGACCCGCATCAATTTCTGGGTATTGAATTGAATCCACGCGCGGCGAGCATTGCGGAGATGGTGTTATGGATTGGTTACTTGCAATGGCACTTTAAAACCAAAGGTTCCGCTCAACCACCGCAACCCGTATTGCGTGATTTTAAAAATATTGAATGCCGCGATGCGGTGTTGGCTTATGACTCGGTTGAATTGTTGTTAGATGAAAATGGCAAGCCGGTTACCCGTTGGGATGGTAAGACCTATAAAAAACATCCGGTGACTGGTGAAAATGTGCCGGATGAAAATGCACAGGCACCCACCGATAAATATATAAACCCACGCAAAGCTGAATGGCCGCAAGCCGATTTTATTGTGGGGAATCCACCGTTTATTGGCAATAAAAGAATGCGCGTTGCCTTGGGTGATGGTTACGTAGAGGCGTTGCGCAAAGCATGGTCTGAAATACCTGAATCAGCCGATTTGGTTATGTTTTGGTGGCACTATGCCGCAGAGCAAACTCGTGCTGGGCAGATTCAACAATTTGGTTTCATCACCACTAATAGTTTGCGTCAGTCGTTCAACAGAAAGATTCTTGAAAATCATTTGTCTGCAAAAAATCCAATTTCATTGGTATTTGCTATTCCAGACCATCCTTGGGTTGATGCTGCGGAAGGGGCAGATGTTCGGATTGCTATGACATCAGCAGTCGCCGGTAATTTAGAAGGAGTTCTACAGATATCAACTCAAGAAACAGATACTGGAACCGGTGAAGTTGACGTTGAATTTCATACCAGAAAAGGAAGGCTGTTTGCCGATTTGGCTATTGGGGCTAATGTTGCGGGAGCAAAACCATTAGTAAGTAATCTTGAAATTAGCACGAGAGGTGTATTGCCTCATGGAGAGGGCTTTCTTGTTGATGCAGACGCAG
>CAIOHY010000433.1 GCA_903858205.1 uncultured Cellvibrio sp. | reverse complement strand
CTTCCGATGCTGCAGGTTGGTTGCGGTTGGCAAGGCGCGCAGGTTCAAATACTGAACTGCCGGTGTTGTCGTCCAAATCCTGATAGTCATTATCGATAGATAACAGGTGTTCGCCGATTTCATTGCTGTCTTCACACAGGATCACCGCACGCTGCATGGCGTTTTCCAGCTCTCGCACATTGCCTGGCCAGTTGTAGCTCATGATGGCATCCATCGCACCGGATGAGAGTTTCAGTTGAGCCTTACCAAATTGGGCACAGTAGCGTTGTAGCAAGGATTCAGCGATATTGATGATGTCGCGCCCGCGCTCACGCAGTGGCGGCAGTTCCAATTGGACGACATTGATACGGAAATACAAGTCTTCGCGGAATTTACCTTCTTTGGAGAGCTTGCGTAGATCCCGGTGAGTTGCCGCAACTAGGCGTACATCCACTTTACGCGATTCAACCGAGCCGAGTGGGCGTACTTCGCCTTCTTGCAGTACGCGCAGCAGGCGCGCCTGAGCTTCCAAGGGCAACTCGCCAATCTCATCAAGGAACAATGTGCCGCCATCAGCGGCTGCCACCAGACCTTCGCGATTGGTCGCTGCGCCGGTAAAGGCGCCTTTTTCGTAGCCGAATAGTTCGGACTCGATCAGGGTGTCTGGAATCGCGGCGCAGTTAACCGAAATCATTAGGTGGTTATTGCGATTGCTCTCTTCATGCAGCGCGCGTGCGACCAATTCTTTACCGGTGCCGGTTTCGCCGTGAATCAATACAGTGGCGTTGGTCGGTGCAACCTTGTGGATGCGGTTGTAGAGGTCCTGCATCACATCACTGGCACCAATCATGCCGGCGATGGCGGTGCTGGCAGCAATGGTGCCAGCTGCAGTTTTGTTGGCGGCTTTGGCTTTGCCAATGACACGCTTGACCGCATTGACCATTTCGTCGTGGTCGAAGGGTTTGGCGATATAGTCCACCGCGCCCATGCGCATAGAATCTACTGCTGAGCGCAAGCTCGCATAGCTGGTCATGATGAGTACCGGCGTATCACCCGCCAGTTTGATCAAATCAGTACCGGGTGCACCGGGCAGGCGCAGGTCGCTGACGATCAGGTCAAAGTCTTTCAGTTGGAATTTGGACGTCGCCTCTTTTACCGACGGAGCCTCGCTGACCTCGTACTGGTTGCGCTCAAGTAATTTGCGCAGGGCGTTGCGGATGATGGTTTCGTCTTCAACAATCAGAATCTTACTCATAGCTATCCGGGTCTTGCGTTAAGTGTTACTGGTCAATAACTCGTGGTGTGTACCTACAAGTCGCTGGTTTTATTCACTTTGTTACTCAGGCATCCATGAATGAATCGAGGTGGCGCGGCAGCATGATGACAAATCGCGCGCCGCGATTGTGAACTGTATCGGCAGGGCTAATGATGTCCATATGGCCGCTATGGTCTTCGATAATGCTGTAAACCATGGCCAAGCCCAAACCTGTACCTTCACCGGGTTCTTTGGTGGTGAAGAAAGGTTCGAGAATCCGCTCAATAAGTTCTGGGGGGATACCATGCCCCTCATCGGTAACAGAAACTGTTACCGAATCCTCATCTTCGTTACTTTCAAGCATAACACGCCCTTGCTCTACGCTGGCATCCCGCGCGTTAGATAAAAGATTTATAAAAACCTGAATTATGCGTTGCGCATCGCCAGCGATAATCGCCGTTTTGGGGATGTCATTGCAGAAGAGCACCTGGGTTTTCTCTTTTTGCAGTGAGAGCAGGTGGATGGCTTCGTTCGCGCAGTCCCGGATCGACACCGCCTCAAACTCGGTTTTACTGGCGTGGCCGGCGTGGGAGAAGCTCACCAGTGATTGCACTATGCGGCCAACGCGGTCGGTCTGGCTGAGGATTTGCTCCGCGGTTTCCAATACTTCGGCGGGATCAGTGGAGTCATATTTCAGGTTTTGCGCAAGGCAGGCGATGCCGGTAATTGGGTTGCCGATCTCGTGGGCGACGCCAGCAGCGAGGCGACCGACGGATGCCAAGCGCTCGGAATGCACCAGTTCCTGTTCCAGCAATTGGGTTTCGGTCACATCTTCCAGCAACATAACCTGATCGTAAACACCCGCCGTAATGGGGCCTTCGATGTTGGCTTTATGCAGGCTGATCCAATGCGGGCGCTTGTTCAGTTCGATTTCGCGGCGATAAAAGTGCGGCTCTTTACTCTGGCTGAAATCGATCAGCAGGCTGCACCAGGGTTCGGGAATATCTTCCAGGTATGAGCCGGTTACATCTTCCCCTGGTGTTTGGGTGAGCTCTGACATGGCGCGGTTCCACATGAGCACTTCCATATCGCGCCCAAGTGAGCAAACTGCCATGGGCAGTTCTTCCAGAGTCTTACGGTGGTAGAGGCGGAGGGTGTTTAGCTCCGCCGCCATGCCGGTCAAATGGTTGCGATATTCGGCCAGGCGGTTTTCGATCAAATTGATATCGACCGTGGTCTGAGCTTCGGCAGTCGAGTGAGGGATGCACTTATCCATAATTTCGCTGGCGACATGGATCCCCATCAGGCTCGATAAGTTGCCCTCAATCTGGTCGCGCAGGCGGCGCAGGGCATAAGGGCGTCGCTCATCAATATTCAAGTTCAACTCTTTCAGGGCGATGTCTACCTCGCGGCTCGCGGTCACCTTACCGAGCGGTTTGGCGAGGCGATGCTTGAATTCCGAGGCGGAATGCACATCCAGCGCCTGACGTACCGGGTGGCTGATTTCGTCGGCGGCGCAGAGGTCGGCGCTGTATTGCTCATCTTCCGTCTGGCGGGTGAGCATGGAGATGATAACGAAGCAAAAGGTGTTTAGCCCGAGAGAGATAAGCGTGACCTCACTCCAGTATTCAATACCAATTGGAACTGACCAACTGAGTAGTGGCAATTGGATAAACTCCAGCCCCGTCAGTATCGGCAGCAGTAACCCCAGAGCCCAGATGCTGGTGCCGACGATTAAGCCGGCAATAATCCCGCGCTTGTTACCTTTGCTCCAGAACACAATGGCAAAGGTGCCGGGCAGAAATTGCAGGGTTTCGATAAAAGCGGTCATCGCCAAATCGGCGAGGCTGAGGCGGCTATCCAATATCCAGTAGAGGATATAGCCTCCAAAGAAGATAGCGGCGATCAAAATCCGGCGCAGCCAGATGAGTTGGCTGTAAAGATCGGAACGGGTGCGCAGCTTCAGGCTCGGCAGCAGCCAGTGGTTCATCACCATGGTAGACAGTGCGAGTGATATGACCACCATGGCGCCGGTCGCTGCTGAAAGTCCGCCGATAAAGGCGAGTAATGTCAGGCCGGGTGAGTCAAACAGGATCGGCACACCGAGGGTGTAATACTGCGGCGGTAAGGGTACCGAGAGCTCAGTGCCCGCCCAGAGTATTGGGAAAATCGGTAGCGCCATCAACAGCAAAAACAATGGGAACGCCCAGGTTACTGTGTGCGAGTTGCGCATCAGCGGATTTTCCGCCAAGCCCAGGTGGAATATATGCGGCATTGTTACGGCAGTGGCGACAAACACCAGCAGCAGCGTGTGCGCCGAATCTGTGTGGATAGGCGTGTGCAGCAGGGCGAGATTTTCGGGGTGGTCGAGCAGCCACTGATCGAGCCCATCCAGCCCATCAAACACACCAAATACCGCGACTAATCCCACTGCACAGAGCGCGCAGACTTTGAGTAGTGATTCAAATGCCATGGCGGTAATCAGACCGCGATGCTGTTCGCGGTTGGCGCCGAACGAAATGGTAAAGAAGGCGAGAATCGCGCAGTAGCAGAGCGCCATTATGTCCTTAAAAGTGAGGCCGGTCCCTGCGAGTGGCAGTGATGGATTACCGCTCACCGTGAGGATATGCATGGTGTCGGCAATTGCCTGAATTTGCAGCGCCATTAGCGGCAGAATCCCGCACAGCATGCACAGGGTAGTGAGCGCCCCTACACTGTGGCTGTGGTAGCGGAATACCAGCAAATCTGCGAGCGAGTGCACCTGATGGCGCCGCGCCAACTCCGCCAGCGGCGCCAGTGCTATAGGCGCAAACAGGAAAAGTGCGCCTGTCCCAAGGTAATAGGCGAGCGCGCCATAGCCGTATTGGAAAGCGAGGTCGATCACCCCGTAAAACGCCCAGGCGCTGGCAAAAATGCCGAGTGACAAAATATAGGTAATCGGGTGCGAGGTGACCGCTTCCGGAATCCAGCCGCGCTCGGTAATCCAGGCGATGCCGAACAACAGCAGTAAATAGCTGATGCCGATGAGTGCTACCTGGCTGAGATCAAAAGTCATGTTGTTTTATTTCTTATCAGTCTTGTGGGAGGGGCCGCTTTTTTTCGTTGGTTGGGTCAATCAAACTCGTGGTAATTCTTGCGCCGTATCTGCATTACAAACGCAATCACAATCACTGCCACCCACGCCAAATAGGGGCGGTACCAAGCGCCTTCAGGGTTGATAATCCAGTTAAACAAGCTGGGCGAGAAGATATACGCCACAAGTAGCAGCAAAATGCCGAGACGTTGATTGTTCATAATTCGTTTTCCCTTGCGCGTGGCGCGGCGCGTTGAGGTTCTTATTCTTCTTGATGCAGATGACTCAAGCCTTGTACAGCCTGACGCTGCCAATGATGCAAAGCCCAGTCCAAACATTCGGAGGTGGAAGCATCCGCCAAATCGGCGGGGGGATTTTGCCCTAAAAACTCTAGCCCACGCCACAGATTCCTGCTTGCGAGTTTGCCATCAATCGCTTTGGCGTGGTTTTGTTTGCTGAGTTTCTGGCCGTTGGTCTGTATCGCCAGCGGCACGTGGCCGAACTGCGGCAGGGGCGCTCCCAGTAAATCAAAGAAAAATAGCTGCCGGCCGGTTACCTCAAGCAGATCGCTGCCGCGAATAACATGGGTGATACCTTGGGCGATATCGTCCACCACCACCGCTAGTTGGTAGGCAAAGAAACCATCGCGCCGCTTGAGGATTTGGTCGCCCGCGTGGGTGCGCAGGTTTTGTGTTTGAGTGCCCTGGATCAAATCCTCGAACTGGATAATCTCCGCGGTAGGGCGATCTGGCAGGTCGTAGAGTTTCAGTCGCAGCGAACAAATCTGTTGGTGATCGACTGGGCGGTTGCGGCAACGGCCATTGTAAATCCCGCCCATAGCCGCTAAATCCTGCCGCGAACAGGTGCAGTAATAGGCCAATCTGGCTTGTAAGAGTGCGTCGAGACAGTCTTGGTAGGCGTCGCTGCGCTGGCTTTGGTAGACAACATCCCCATCCCAGTGTAACCCGTGGTCATCCAGCGTCTGGAGTATTGCGCTGGCCGCGCCGGGTTGTTCGCGCGGCGGGTCTAGATCTTCCATGCGCACCAACCATTTGCCGCGATTGGCTTTGGCATCCAGATAACTCGCCAGCGCGCTGACCAGTGAACCAAAATGCAAAGGGCCAGAAGGGGATGGTGCAAAACGGCCGACATAACCAGGAAAATCAGCGCCGGACGATTGATTGTCAAGGAGGCGTGCGGGGGTAGGTACGGGAGGTGTTGCTGACATGATGAAAAAGGCGAGCACCTTGGCTCGCCTTGATCAAACCGGCATTAGCCGCCGATTTGTTTTTCTTTGATTTCGGCGAGGGTTTTGCAATCCACGCAGAGCGTAGCGGTTGGGCGCGCCTCAAGGCGACGAATGCCGATTTCTACACCGCAGGCATCGCAATAGCCGTAATCATTGTTTTCGATCAGCTCCAGAGTGCTGTCGATTTTCTTGATCAGCTTGCGCTCGCGGTCGCGGGTGCGCAGTTCGAGGCTGAATTCCTCTTCCTGGCTGGCGCGATCGGCTGGATCAGGAAAGTTAGCCGCTTCGTCTTTCATATGGGTTACGGTGCGGTCTACTTCTTCCATTAGCTCTGAGCGCCAGTTAAGCAGCAATTGTCTAAAATGCAGCTTTTGGCCTTCGCTCATGTACTCTTCGCCTTTTTTCTCCACATAAGGAGTAAAAGGGCGCAGTGCAAAGGTTTCAGTAGAGGGTGATTTTTTCGCCATAGTAGCGCCTCGCAAGACTTCCTGGATCGGCAATAATCTGCACCAGTAGATGGGCAGAATTAGAAGGGGGAGCAAGCTATCAGATAACAAAAGCGAGTGCTAGCGTTTTTTCGCGCGCCTGCCAGCTGATCAGCTCTATCCGGTTAAACAGCAATCCAAACCCATTCCAAACAAAAACTATAG
>CAIOHY010000432.1 GCA_903858205.1 uncultured Cellvibrio sp. | reverse complement strand
GGTGGGAAAGAATTCAGCATTGATAATCTGGATGAATATGATCCGTCCGCAACACTCGGCCAATTTGATGAAAACTCATTAGGCTGGACGGCGAGCGCAAATGATCCGCTAGCGATGACATTAAGCACAGATATGGATCCGACGTTCCAGTTAAATGGGGGATCGATTGATGAGTGGAACTGGTTACAAGAAATGCAAGCCCAAGCACCAGGTCAGTCCATTGGCGAGTGGGATTTTGAAACCGGTACAGTATCCTACGCCGCAGATCCCTTTACGGCGAAGGGAATGAATTCGGGTTATGCGTTGAGTTCACCGGAGCAGTTGAAATATATTTCGCCGGCATCGGGTCGATCTGCCATTCCGTCAGTGGATTATTTAGGGATTGTGGATGATACGTTGATGGGGTTGGGGTTTGGTAATGGCAGTGGACTAACCACAAGCATGACACCTCAAGATGCCAAACTTGATCGGCTATTAAACATGTCTTCTGGTTTGAAGATCGGTTCAAGTGGGGATGCGGTAATCGCATTGCAGCAAGAGCTTGGTTTTACAGGCAAGGCGCTTGATGGGAAGTTTGGTGGTAAAACTAATTCTGTGTTGCAGAATAGAATTTCCGGATTACAGGAGTATAGTGAAATCGTTAAGTTGAGTCATGATCCTGATGTGCGTGCGTTCTTGAAGACGCTTGGGCATTTTGAAAGTGGAAACACATATAATGTTATTAATGGTGGGAAGGAGTTTTTTTCATTCGCCGATCATCCACGAATTAAAGTTTCTTACGAGACAAAAGGTGTTAAATGGACAAGTTCTGCTGCTGGCGCGTATCAATTCCAGCCTGGAACATGGGATACATATGCAAGCAAGTATGGGCTGGGAGATTTTTCTCCGAATAATCAAGATCTGGCCGCTATTGGATTGCTAAAATCTCAAGGAGCAATTGCTCAGTTAAAGGCTGGGAATATAGAAGGGGCGATATACAAAGCGTCAAAAGATTGGGATGCGTTCCCGGCTAGCTCTTCCGGAGTAAGTAAATGGGGCGGTTCTCGTCCGTTAGAACCAATTCTTAAATTGTATGAAGTGAACTTAAATGAAAAAGTCAAAAAGTAAAATTTTATTGTGTTTTTTTATAGCAGCATGCTCCTTTTGTTTTGCGGATGATATGACTTTAAAGGAGGGAGATCCATTACATAAAGCTAGAAAAGAATTAATAAATTCCGGTTGGTCGCCAATAGTTACTTATGAAAAAATGGATGATGGAACATTGAGGAAATCTTTGGGTGATGCAAAAAAAATTCATGCAGACGGCATCCCTGAAATTGAAACATGTAGCGGTGCAGGTGTTCCATTTTGTTCCTTTAATTACAGAAGAGGGGGAGACTGTCTTCAGGTCGTTACAATTGGTGAGTACGAAGGAAAAGGAAAACCATTATCGATTCATCACTGGAATTCGATAGATTGTCAGTCTCTTTCTGTAGCTAACTGAAGTTGCGCTCGTCAATAGTGTTTGTTGCATTCTGATTATTTATATTCCCCAAAGCCAGCTCGTAAATGCGCTGGCTTTTTTGTACCTGTTATTTTCGTTAACGAAAAAAAGAGAGAGGGAAACGGGGCTGTGCAAATAATCAAAGGTGTCGAAGCCACTAACTGGTTAATTTTTAATTGAAAAAAACTACCCAATCCCCCGCTCAGTTTTACTGTTCGGGGGTTTTGTTTTTTTAGTAGCTGGTTTTCTTAGCTGCTTGTTAATGAATGTCCCAAGGCTGATTTTCAGGATTGGTCAGATCACGGCTGCCGTGCAGTACAGTGAGAATGTCGATACGGTCTTTATCCATCACCCAGTAAATAACGCGGTAGTTCTGAAAAATCACTTCCCGAATATCGTCGCGTTCCGCTTCTGGTACAACGCGGCCACTGAGTGGAAAAGCATCGAGCCTGTTGGCGGATTCAATAATGTGCTGCACCACTCGCTGCGCATAATAAGGAGCTTCTTGATAAATATAATCGTAAATATTGTCGAGGGCGGCTTGGGCTTTGAGTGTCCAATTAACGCTTGTCATTCAGATACCGCTTCTTCATGTCGGCGTGGGATATCACACGGCCAGCCAATGAATCCTGCATCCCCAGTTCAATTTGCTGGCGCACATAGAGCGTGTAGAGCGAATCATTGAGCTGATAGCGAATATCGCTCAGTGTGGCGTTATCAGGCAATGTGTCGAGCAATTGCCTCACCTGGTCTTTGGCTGTTTGCATAAAAAATCCTCGGTAATGGCTATGCGCCCTGGTTTTGCGCATTGGACGATAAGCGGTTAGCGGTGTGCTTGAGAATCAAACTGTCGAGCAATACACCTGCCACATTGCGTTCAGACGGCGTGAAGTCTTTTAAGGCTTCAAAGCGTAGCCGAAAATCTTCATCAGGATCACGAGCATGGTCGTTAAACACCAATGAATCAAGGCTGACATGCAATCCTTTAGCAAGGCTGACAAGCGCATCTAATGTGGGTTGAGCGGTGCCTGCTTCATAACGTCGAATTTGGTTTACGTGAATATTCACCGTATCTGCCAAGGCTTGTTGGGTCAAATTGCGTTCGCGGCGTAGTTGAATGAGACGAGCAGAGAAGTGCATAGGGAAAGGCCACTGTAGTGAGTACCCCATAACTGTATATCCCCCATACCGAATACTGTTGACACATAAACAGTATAAGGTTTATAAATAAAACACAAGTCTGGTGTTGACGGGTTTTTGAGAAACGGGGGTTTTATGGCACGCATAGCCGATGAGGTGATTGAGCGGATCAAATCTGAGGTATCGCTGGTGCGGCTGGCCGAGGGTCAAGGTTATAGCCTGGTCAAACAAGGTAAGGACTTCGCGCTGTGCTGCCCCTTCCATGAAGACAAAACCCCGTCTTGCGTGATCACCCCAAAATCCAACCTGTTCAACTGCTTTGGTTGTGGTGCCGGTGGTTCGGTGATCGATTGGGTGATGAAAACCCAAGGGGTTAGCTTCCGTCATGCGGTGGAGTTACTTAAAAATGATCTAGGTGCGATCACTCCTTCCTTAGTCGCCAATGCTGAACCGATTAAGAAAACTACTGTGCCCAAGCTTGCCGCCCCTGTTTCTGTAGCCGCCGATGACCAAACCTTATTGCGTGAAGTGGTGGATTATTACCACGACACTTTATTGCAATCGCCGGAGGCGTTGGCCTATTTAGAATCGCGTGG
>CAIOHY010000431.1 GCA_903858205.1 uncultured Cellvibrio sp. | reverse complement strand
GATTGATTATTTGAAAAATTGCGAAGCCCCCCACAAACAACTTATTCTGATGGGCGACATGAACATATCCCATCAGGATATCGATATCGGTATTGGTGAAGAAAATCGCAAGCGCTGGTTACGTACAGGAAAATGCAGTTTTTTACCGGAAGAGCGCGAATGGCTCAATGATCTACTGAGTTGGGGCTTAAAAGACAGCTACCGCGAACAGCATCCTGACAGCAACGAATTGTTCAGTTGGTTTGATTATCGCAGCGGGGGTTTTGAGGATAACCCCAAGCGAGGTCTGCGCATCGATTTGATTCTGATGACCCAATCCTTGCTAGAAAAGTGCGCTGGAACCGGTATTGATTATGATATCCGTGGAATGGAAAAACCGTCGGACCACTGCCCTATTTGGGTGGAATTAAAACCATAACTGATCACGTAGCTGCCCGTACAATTACGATACGGGCAGCTTCACCTATACGACTTAACGATTATCTACACGCAAATTTTTGGTAATTGTTCTTTTAAAATTTCTGCTAATCGGCGCGTTGCCGGTCCCGCAAAATCGCGATCCGCAAAGGTTAAATAAGTCGTTACTTCCCGCACCGAACCCACTTCAACTGGCAAGTACTTCAAACGCCCCGCTTCAATATCCTCATGGGTGTAAGCATCCGGCAACCAGGCATAGCCTAGCCCCAAACGAATGGCGTCCAATGAGGTTTTGATGTGGCTCACCGTCCACCGCTGGTCTGCCTCCTGCCATCCCTCAGTACGACGGCGATACTGGCCAGAGTCGCGCACAATAATTTGCCGGTGCTGGCGCATATCTTCATCATTGATCGGACGCCCCAATAACTGCAGCGGGTGATCTGCACTGGATACGCCGCGCATCACCACCGTCACTAGCTTTTCGCCCATAAACCCCATGGGTACACGCGCCCCAATTGCCAGATCAACCTGACGCTGCAGAAGCGCATCTTCAGTTCCGCTCAAGACAGACTCAAAGACTTCAACACGGGTATCGGGGAAATCTTTTGCAAAAATCGCCAAACACTGCAAGACGCGTGCAGGGGGAATAATGATATCGGCGGCAATTTTGACCAGCGGCTCAACGTGTATCGACAAGCATCCCGCCGATTTTTCTAATCGATCCGCTTGTTCCAACAGTTGTTTGGCACGGCGATAAAGTAATTCACCCGCAGGCGATGCGACGGCTTTGCGCCCTTGCAGCTGGAATACTTTCACATCCAGCGCTGTCTCCAACTGGGAGATAGCATAGGACACCGCCGATTGGCTTTTATTGAGCAGCTCAGCTGCCTTGGCATAACCACCTGCATCAATTACCGCGAGCAGCGCCCGCCACTGCTCCAATGTCACCTTATTCTCGGTAGTTCCCACGGCGGTTGGCGGAACGATTTCCTGACTCATAGTAGATTGACCCGGTAACAGTAGAAGATAATTGATCCAATTATTCGATCATATACCACCAAATATCGCTATTTATCATTCACTCGTCAAATCATTTAATGACCACATGGCAATCAAGCCACTGAAACGATGAGGATTTAAACATGGCGACTCTTTTGCAGATTAACAGCAGTTTGTTTGGCGATAACGGCAATTCCAGCGTATTAACCCAAGAGTTTGTGCAACGCTGGAAAGCGCAAAACCCAACCGGTGACGTGGTGGTACGGGATTTCGCCAAAGAAGATGTACCACACCTGGATGCCGCTCGTGTACAGGCATTGTTTAGCCCTGCGGAAGGACGCACCGAGGCACAACAGGCAGTGTTGGACTACTCAGATAAGATCATCGCTGAAATCGAAGCGGCTGATGTGATCGTTATTGGTGTGCCCCTGTATAACTTTGGCGTACCCTCTACACTCAAAGCCTACTTCGATCACACCGCCCGCGCCGGTGTCACTTTCAAGTACACCGAAACCGGCCCGGTTGGCTTACTCGCCAACAAACCTGTGTACATCATCGCTACCCGTGGTGGAGTTCATAAAGGCCTCCCGAGCGATACCCAAAGCCAGTTCCTAATCAACTTCCTGAGCTTTGTTGGTTTAAAAGACGTGCACTTTATTTATGCCGAAGGCCTGAACATGGGTCAAAAAGACCAGGCGTTTGCGGCCGCCAAAAATGAAATTGAGCAAGGTGCTGCTGCTTAAACATCAAGCGCTTAACAGCACCACAAACGATCAAACACTCATGTAAGGAGTCAATTTATGCAACGCCAGTTACAGCAAATAGTGCAAGGCCGCGAGACCAGCGACGGTGCTGGTGTTCGCATAAAACGCAGCCTTGGCCAACATCCGAATGCGCGCTTTGATCCTTTTTTAATGCTGGATGAATTTGGCAGCAGCAGTGCTGATGATTACATCGCCGGTTTTCCTGCGCATCCGCATCGCGGTTTTGAAACGGTGA
Organism: uncultured Cellvibrio sp.; assembly: GCA_903858205.1. Classification (GTDB taxonomy): domain Bacteria; phylum Pseudomonadota; class Gammaproteobacteria; order Pseudomonadales; family Cellvibrionaceae; genus Cellvibrio. The sequence continues at coordinate 24,245 of CAIOHY010000431.1, read as the reverse complement.
CCTATATGCTCGAAGGCCATATGCTGCATGAAGACCATATGGGCAACAAAGGCCATCTGCGCAACGGCGACGTGCAGTGGATGACCGCTGGTCGCGGCATCATTCACTCCGAAATGCCGCAACAAGAACAGGGCGTTATGCGCGGCTTTCAATTGTGGTTGAACTTGCCCGCAGCCGAAAAGATGAAGCCGGCCAATTATCGCGATATTGCGGCAGCCGATATTCCAGTTGCCGATTTGCCCAATGGCGGCAGCATTAAAGTGATTGCGAATAGCGCATTTGTGAATGGAAAAATTGTCAGCGGGCCGATTCAAGGTTTGACAACTGAAGCGATTTACTGGGATGTACACCTTCCCGAGCGGGCAGAGTTTCATCATGCACTACCTGAGGATCACAATACCTTTCTGTATGTGTATGAAGGTGATATTGCCATTGGCGAAGATAAACGCAAACTCACTCAGGGCAATGCTGGATTGCTAAGCAAGGGCGATGAATTGAGTGTACAAGCCCAGAGCGCCGACACACGTTTTTTAGTGATTTCCGGTAAGCCAATCAGGGAACCGATTGTCCAATACGGTCCATTCGTAATGAACACTACCGATGAAATTGAACAGGCAATTCAGGATTATCGCACCGGCACACTTACAGCCCATGAGTAAACCCTGCACGATCAAACACTCATGAGCATTTGCTTTGAACGCCCATGACTGGTTTCGTGCAGGCCGAATTCAGGATTTAGCGGGTTGCACACCGAACAGAGAATCCTATCGAATTGATTTGAAACACATCCTTGTAGATAAAATTAAGATGTACTCGTTCACTGAACACAGAGAACAGCGACTAGTATTCCAACTGAAGGTTAGAGTGATGGCGAACCAATGATTTTTTGGTTTGCCGTGACGCTAACACCGCCTGCGAATAGTGCTCGGCAACCGCAATGGCCGCGCAGTTAATGATGTCGAGATTACCCGCGTACTTTGGCAAATAATCTCCCAAACCTTCGACGCTTAAGTCGACTCTGACGCCCCCTTCAACCAACCTGGGCTCATGCTCCAGCTTATAACCCGGTACATAGGCTTGAATTTTTTCCAGCATTGCTATCAACGGCAAACGCAGCGCGTCCATATCAACCGTATCACAATAAGCGGTAACGCTAGTCAGCATCCGGGTTTCTGGATTAACGTCATCTACCAATAACTCAATATCAAAAGCACTTACACCCGTATATTTTTTTAGACCCGCTTTGGTGTTGTGATAATACTCATCAAGGTTAGCGAGTGTTCCGGGGCCAACCGAGTTAGGAGAAACAATCGATTTAACCGCCAATTTTTGCACATTGGGTATTACGCTCGCCAATACCTGCGCGACGGGAATAGAGGACTGGCCCCCACAAGAAATCATGCTGATATTTTTGTTTTCAAGTACTTCTTTCATCCCAAGCGCAGGTACACAACATTCGCCTATTTGTGAAGGAGTCATATCTATCGCAAGAATACCCAACCGATCAAATACCTGCGCATGCTCAATATGGTTGGCTGCCGATGTCGCGTCAAACACAATATCGCAACGATAGCGTGGCTCAAAAAAAGCATTGATGCCTTGGTCCGAAACAGCAACACCCAATTCGGCCGCATAAGACATGCCACTCGACTGCAAATTTCTACCAGAAAAAACGACGCACTCCATCCAGGGCGAACGCCGTACTTTCACCAACAGATCCACACCAATTTTTCCTGTGCCTATGATCCCCACCCGCAATCTGCCAGATACAGATTCACCAGCGCCCTTGTTTCTCTGTAAAAAGCTACGCGGCAAAAAGCTACGCTGTGAAAAATCGCCACTCAATAACGCTTTAATGAACTGCATAATTTAATCCTTGAAAATTATCTCATTAACCGATTTACATCTCGGGGGTCAAACGCCGACCCAACAATTTCACAACCAATTTTTCAATGAAATAACAAATATCAGTTTTCGCGAACCACTTCTCATAAAAAAACAATAATCTGTAAACAAAAAATAATGTGCCAGAAGAAAAAAATATCTAGCTGCCAGCATGCCAGGCTTAAGCGAAATTATTTAATAAGATAAATATCTCAAAGAAATTCAGCATGTTTATTAACCAACGCAAAACAAAAAAATACCGAAGAAACTTTAAGCGACACATTTTTTAACTATCAGCAAAAAAACCTATTAAATACATCATGAGGTCGTCATAATCCCGTGCTTATCAACAATTGTTAACCACCGTTTTAAGAGTGGATTTAATCTAGCAATGCACACGAAAGTGCTCTGCTGCTAATGCAACGAACATTCTGAAATCCAACAGAAATGCCTGTTAGCTAATCACACGTTTGCCAATTCTTAACAACCAAACCAGTGAAACGATACTTTGATCTGAGGTTTTGTCGAAGTAAAAGGTAAATTTTTGACAGTTGACAACCAGAGGAGCATCCAGTGGTTAAACAACCCAAGTATTACTTTGAGGCCATTTTGGGAATTAATGCGCCATGGTCAGTACAGGATGTGAATATCGACGAAAAGAATAAAATCATTCAGCTTACACTTTCCCACCATATGGAAAAGTCTCGATTTTCGTTTTTCTCAAAAGGCAATGATACTGAAAACAACAAAATAGTAGCCACCGGTTTAAACAAACGCTGGCTTCATAGCAGCATTGGTTATTACAGCTGCCATATCGTCTCATCGTTTTACGACCCCAGTATTTCGGGAGCAGGCATCAGTAAAGATTCGCTCTTGCAACCCAATTTTTTGGGTGATCCCAATCGCAACTATACACATCAATTGCGCCAGCAAATTGCACTCGCGCACATTCGCGGCCTAGCACCCGACGCAATTTCAAACATGCTGCGAATTGATCAGTCCCTGATTGACGAAATCTTAAGCGACATAGAAAAGACTCCGGAATCTTACCGTCTCGCGACATGCCTACCTTGCGAATCAGATCCCATTTGGGAGAGCATGATTTACGATAAATTCCATTTAAAAACCCAGCTGTTTCCTCTAAAGCTGATGCTTTCCAAGCTTAAGCTCAGCATGATTGATCCGACAGTAGAAGTAAAATTATCGGATTCAGTCAACGAACTGCGCAAATTTTTTATCTCGCACATCAATTTACTCGACGCTGAAATTAGTCAGATATCCGCTCTTTCAATGAAAAAGCAGTCTGTTGAGGAGCGCCGTAACGCCACCACAAAATTGGTACTACCGGCATTAAAGAACAGTGTTTGGTTAAAATTAGTTACTGGTAAAATTGACCTTGCATCAACCAATATGCCGCTGAATTTATTTTTAGTTCGGCTGCGTCATGCATTTCAAAATACCGAAGACAGCAATGCCCGAGTATTCGCACTTAATTCATTGCGAGAATTTTTCCGTAAAAACGCACGCAGCCTTAAAAAAGAGCTGGTGTTAATTAATCAATTGATGAATGCACCAGAAGAGATACAACATTCTCTGCCAGACGAGCGCAGCGAAATATGGAAACGCATTCTGAAAGACGACTCCTTCATCCCAAGTTCACATATTGCCTATAAGCTTTTATTGTCTAATCTGCGCTCACAAATACTGATGAATCCAGATCCGGTAGTTGAACTCAATGCCGTAAGACGCGTGAGGGATTTTATCAAACACAACCAGCGATTCATGCAACAAGAGCTTCGCATGGTTTTAAGCAATAGCCGCTAAACATTCATTAGACAGTGCAGGAGATCTTGCATGGCACAAGACGCCGACATCAGCATTCGCAGTGCGCTCATTAACCGCGATCAGCTTATTGATAAAATCAACAAAGGTGAATTTCTAGTCATCGCTGCCGATGAATCTGTATTAACTGATTTACCATCAGGAAATTGGATCGCAGGAACCATTCCCTACTTTATGACGGCCGAGGGCGGCAAGGTAGATCGCGAAAAAATTTTCGTAAATACTATTGAAGGCGTGCAACCGAACAATGCACCACGCATTACATTGTATGATGGCAACTCGATTGGTCGCATTGCGCAAGAAGCGCCCGAGCACGGATTTACGATTATTATTTTACCGGCCATGTCCGAAGTCCATTTATCCTATGCACAGAATGCACCTGACTATCCCAATATGTATTTCTCGCCCATTATTGGATGGATTTCTGGTGTGCACCTGGATGATATTGGTAGCCGCAGTGCAAAAGTTGGATTCGGCCCTGCACGCGGAATGCTCTTCGACCAACAAGCAGTCGCAATGCATATTCCGCTCCCCGTTAATCAACTTGCCAATATCAACATTGTTAACCTGTTTACTCAGGGCGATGGCCCTGAAATCAAATTTAAAAATACCGGTTTCAGCGTAAGTGACTGCACGGTCAACGGCGAAGCAGCGAATCTGGCTGACTATATTAAATATGCTAAGGTCGATACACGGCTGCCATTAGTGGCGAATTACTCTGGCGTCATGATTAACGCCAGCATTCAGCAAGTTGATGAAGTAAACAAAAAAGTCGATCTCTATGCGCCAGTGTTCTCTGACATCAGCTATCGCTTTGCCAAGCCAGTAGAAAATTATATTGAAAGTTTTAATCAGGAACTGTCTGCATCGGCGAGTGAAGGAATTTCGTTCTCTTGCAACTGTATTCTGAATTATCTTTATTCAGAGCTTGAGGGCAAAAAGACGCGGGATTTAACCGGTCCGATTACCTTTGGTGAAGTAGCCTACCAATTACTTAATCAGACACTGGTGTATCTCAGCATCAGTGGCGGATCTCGCTAAAGTCACGCCACAATCACAATGCAACAGCAAGGGGCGGATGCTTATCGCATACGCCCCTTTTTATTGCTGATCTGTATACCACCGCCGGGCTCGCACTTCATCACCCTCTTTGGCATCCACCCAAGTCACTTCCCCCGTTTTTGTTGACTCCTTTTTCCAAAATGGTGCTCGGGTTTTCAAATAATCCATTAAAAATTCTGCAGCCTGAAATGCGTGCTCGCGATGTGCGCTGGTAACACCCACAAAGACAATTTGATCGCCCATTTGCAATTCGCCGACACGATGCACAATATGCGCGGCAATTAGATCCCACCGCGTCTTAGTCTCATCCATAATTTGCTGTAGGATTTTTTCGGTCATACCAGGATAATGTTCGAGTGACATACTGGTCACATCACGTGCATTATTTAGGTCGCGCACTCGCCCCACAAAAAATACCACAGCACCTGCTGCTGTATCACCTGCAATTAACTCTGCATATTCACGCCCAACGTCAAAGTCTTGGGTTTGCACACTTATCGAAAACGTCATATCAGCCTCCGGTAACCGGCGGAAAAAAAGCAACTTCATCACCTGATGCTATGGCCACATCGGTTTTTACATATTGATGATTTACCGCAACCAGTAATTTGCTATTCGATAGAAATTGTTCCCAGTGCGGATGATTGACTACAAGATAGTCTTTGAGGGTTGCGATACTGACAACACTGTCAGCCCCGACTTGCAATTCAGCAACTCCCAATTGCTCGCGCAGCTGGGCTAGAAATAAAACCTGGATCATTGCTCCAACGTCCTTAAATAGTGGCCACGTCGACCGCCAGATTTTTCCAGCAGACACACCTGCTCAATCACCATTTCCATATCAACTGCTTTACACATATCGTAAATCGTTAATGCGGCGATACTGGCGGCCGTCAGCGCCTCCATCTCAACGCCGGTTTGTCCGGTGAGCTTGCAATAACTGGTAATTTCTACGGCGGAACCTTGCTCATCAATTACAAAATCGACTGCGACCTTACTTAGCGCCAGTGGGTGACAAAGAGGAATTAAGTCTGCGCATTTTTTTGCAGCCTGAATACCAGCGATGCGGGCGACTGCCAGCACATCACCTTTTTTTAGACTGTTGGCTTTAATTTGCACTAAGGTTTCGGGCTTCATTAATACCCGCGCAAAGGCGCGCGCCTCACGCACGCTAGCCGGTTTTTCCGAGACATCCACCATACTGGCGTGTCCCTGAGAGTCTATATGAGTTAGTGACATAGAGAATTTATCCAATGCAATGACCTGCAGTTTACCGTGCAGCCGTACGTAAATATCGCTATCATAAAACACCTGTCGGCAATGGCCGCATTTTTATTTCCCTCGCAGCAGAATTCCACGAGCTAATGACTTTAACCCAACCGCTTGATCGTCGCTTTACCTTGGCCCCCATGATGGAGTGGTCAACGTCTGATTGCCGTACCTTTTGGCGGCTATTGACGAAGAAAGCTGTGCTCTATTCCGAGATGGTTACTACGGGCGCGTTATTGCATGGTGATAAATCCCGTTTTCTGGATTACAACGCCTGCGAGCATCCATTGGCATTGCAATTGGGCGGTAGTGATCCCATCGCTCTCGCGGAATGCGCTCGCATTGCCGAGGGCTGGGGCTACGATGAAGTGAATCTCAACTGCGGCTGCCCGAGTGATCGGGTACAAAACGGTATGATTGGCGCTTGCCTGATGGCTGAGCCAGAGCTGGTCGCCGAATGTATCGCTGCAATGCAGAACGCCGTTAAAATTCCGGTTACCGTCAAGCACCGCATAGGTATTGACGATATGGACGATTATGAAGGGCTGGTTAGGTTTGTCGGCACTATCGCCGAAACGGGTTGTCACACGTTTATCGTGCATGCTCGCAAAGCTTGGTTAAAAGGCCTAAGCCCCAAGGAAAATCGCGAAGTTCCGCCATTGCAGTACGATAAGGTGTATCAGTTAAAGCAGAGTTTTCCGCATTTGAATATCATCATTAATGGCGGGATTACCACCCTGGAACAAAGCAAACACCTGCTGGATCATGTGGATGGAGTGATGATCGGACGCGAGGCCTACAGCAACCCTTATCTTCTGGCGCAGGTAGATCAGCAAATTTATGGAGCCGATACCCCTGTCGTCAGCCGCGACCAAGTCATGCAAAATTTTATGGTGTACTGCGCAGATGAATTGGCCAAAGGGACACGCCTTAATCATCTCACCCGCCATATTTTGGGGCTTTACCAGGGCTTGCCGGGAGCACGCCAATTCCGCCGGATTATCAGCGAACAAGCGCATAAACCCAGTGCGGGAATTGAAGTGCTAGAACGCGCCCTTGCTGTATTAAATGAGTTACCATTGGCAAATATAGTTGGAGCCGAAAGTGCTTAAGGCCCTCAAGACTCATAATTTATCCGCTTATAGAAATGACTACTTTCCACATAATGTCATAACAACCATAATATATCTGACGGCAATACACTGATGATCAACCACATGTACTTTCAGAGATAGGATTACCACTGTGACTAGTAAACTCGAACAACTGAAAAAAATTACCGATGTAGTTGCTGACACTGGCGACATCGAAGCCATCCGCCTTTACAAACCATTGGATGCTACCACCAACCCATCGCTGGTATACAAAGCAGCGCAAATGCCGCAATACCAAGATTTGCTCGCTGCATCGATCAATGCCACTAAGGACATCGCCAACAGCGCACAACAGCTTAGCGCCGCTTGCGACCATCTGGCAGTGGGTATCGGCTTGGAAATTTTAAAAATCGTTCCTGGCCGTATTTCAACCGAGGTCGATGCGCGCCTATCGTTCGATACCAAAGCGTCTATCGCCAAGGCCCACGAACTCATCAACCTGTATAAAAAAGGTGGGGTGGATAAATCACGCGTGCTGATCAAACTCGCTTCCACCTGGGAAGGTATTCGCGCCGCGGAAGTACTGGAAAAAGAAGGAATCAACTGCAACCTCACCTTGCTATTTGGCTTCAACCAAGCTGCTGCTTGTGCAGATGCAGGCGTATTTTTGATCTCTCCCTTTGTAGGCCGTATTCTCGATTGGTACAAAGCCAATACGGATAAAAAAGAATACACCGCAGAAGAAGATCCGGGAGTAGTGTCGGTGCGCCATATTTACAATTACTACAAACAAAACGGCTACAAAACAGTCGTGATGGGTGCCAGCTTCCGCAATATTGGTGAAATTGAAGCGCTGGCTGGCTGTGATCGCCTGACCATCAGCCCGCAATTACTGCAAGAGCTAGAGCAAGATAAAGGCGAACTCAAGCGTGTACTCTCACCTGAGAATACTGGTGATGCAATCGCCAAGCGCATCGAAACTGAAACCAGTTTCCGCTTTGGCTTGAATCAGGACGCCATGGCAACCGAAAAATTGGCTGAAGGTATTCGCGGTTTTGTCAAAGACCAGATCAATCTTGAGAATTTGTTGAAAGCTCGTGCTCAATAAACTCTCGCGCTTTATCGAACGCCACCTGCAACCCGCAGGTGGCAACTCGCCTGTATTGTCTGACCACCAAAAACAATTGGCGGTCGCTGCTTTGCTGATTGAAGTGGCGCTAGCTGATCATCAATTTTCCGAGGTGGAGCTTCACAACCTCACCGTCATTCTTGAGCGCAAGTTTTCACTCTCGCAAGATGAACTCGCAGATTTGATCAACCTCGCTAAAAACGAAACCAATCACGCGACATCATTGCATCAATTCACTCAGCTTATAAATCAGTATTGCACTACAGATGAGAAATTCACGCTGATGAAAGCCATGTGGGAAATGGCTTATGCGGACGGTGATTTGGATAAATACGAGGATTACATTATTCGCAAAGTGGCCGATTTAATTTACGTACCGCACTCGGAATTTATTCGCTCCAAAACTCTAGTGAAAGCCAGTTTGGTTAGCGGAGCGAATTAATACTAACGTTGAATAAAAGAAAGGACTCAGCAGTTTTCTAGCATATTGACCAAATTGCGGAAAGTATCGGCATTACTGGCGTTTAGCCCCATCAAAATTTTGTGCGCTTCCAGCACCTTTTCTTTTACTTCTTGCTCATCACATTTAGCACAGTTCAGTGGCTGCTCAGCTAAGACTGGCGCATCCAGTTTATCGACAATAGTAAAAATATCGCCAAATCCCATCGTCTGCAGAATGCGATGGATACTGAGATTGTTCGCCAATATCACAGGCGTAATACCTTGCCGCTCCTGCCCCAGAATAGAGATTTTCGCCATCAAGCCCAGTGTGGTGCTATCAATAGCTTCAGCTTCAGAGAGATCAAAAAGTACCGAGGTAAAATTTTCACTCTTGAACATGCCATCAATAAACTGATCAAAGGAAATACACAATGTTAGGCGCACATCGCCTAGCATTTTGATCACATAGACCCCACTGTGGTCGGCAACTAAAATCTGGCCGGCTTTCATCAACTTACACCTCGGGCGATGGACAAGACTGCAATGTCATCCGGGTTATCGCGAACTTCTTTTATAACTAAAGTATTACAGACGGAATCCAAACTGCCACTACTTGACGCAATAAGTTTTAACAAATGGGCTTCTTTATCCTGCAATTCGGTTTGTGGCAAGGTTTCCAGTACACCGTCGGAAAAACACACCAGAGCAAATTTTTCCGGTAATTGCCGCGCGTACACTTCCCAACTCACTTCTTTAAAAATACCGACCGGCTTGCCACGCCCAGTCAAGTATTCAGCACCCGCATCAGTGACCAGAATCGGCATAGGTAAATGACCGGCAACCACATAATGCATCTCATGCGTAACAGTATCGATCACACCAACAAAAAGTGTCAGGTGATGACTCAGGCGTGTTTCATGCAGCTCACGATTGATCTGCCGCAACATGAGATCTGCACCTTGCGCAAACGAGCTTTCGTCGCCAAATAGCCCCTCCTCCCGCACCATACGGCTAACCAGGTGTTTGAGCCAGATAGTGACGAATGCCGAAGATGCGCCATGCCCAGAGACATCTGCCAAATAAAATGCGAGGTAGCGTTTTTTAATGTGGGCATAATCAACAAAATCGCCACTAAGAAACAAGGATGGGACAATGGTATGTGCAGCAGTATAGCCTTCTTCCGTCGTAAAACCCGCTGGCATCAAACGTCGTTGTACTCGCCGCCCGGCAATCTGGTCGCGCTCTAGCACGCGCAGATTCTCTTTTAGCTCTCGATTGGCCTCCTCCAACTTAAGTCGATAACGTTGATTTTCTTGTTCCAATTCCTGTCTATCGAGTACCTTGTTAATAGAGTGAACCAGAACTTCCAAATCAACCACCGGTTTAATCAGGTAATCACGGGCGCCTAAACGCAGCGCTGTTACCACATCATTCATTACTCCAGCACCAGAAATAACGATCACCGGAAGAGACGGATGGCGATCATGCAAAAGCTGCAATAACTGCAAACCATCACCATTCGGCATTCGCAGATCAGTAACGATTAAATCGGGGAGGGAATTATCAGGATTGGCGAGCAGATCAAGGGCAGCTGTGGCATCGGAGGCGGAACACACACAAAAGCCACTATCCGTCAGATAGGTCACAATACTCTGGCGGACAAGGGCATCGTCATCGATGATAAGCAGCTTGCGGCTTGCGGGTGTCATCTTATGCTCGGACTTTTTATGGCTACAGTTGGGTTGAAGGCGATCGATAAGGCGCGTAACACTACTCCTTCACCTTAAGGAGCGCAAGCCATAGCAACCAAAGCCTTCCTTGCGCAGCTAACTAGGTTTTTATCTTCTGATTGCCCTACCAAGGGGCAAGAATCCGCATCATCTATAGTTACTTCTCTTTACTACGATTTTTTTCACGCTCGGCTTTACGGCGCATTTCAACCAATTGGCGCTGAGTCATTTTACTTTTACGCTCGGTATAGGGGTTTTCGTTATTGCGATATTCGATCCTGATAGGCGTGCCATGCAAATCGAGCACTCGTCGGAAGGTTTTTTCCAAATATTTGGTGTAGTGACTCGGTATATCGTTTGTTTGATTACCATGGATCACAATAATAGGAGGGTTATGCCCGCCTGGATGCGCATAGCGTAGTTTGATACGGCGTCCTTGAATCATTGGCGGCTGATGTTCACGCACGGCATCTTGCAGGATACGAGTGAGGAAATTAGTGCTGAATTTATCGGTCGCAGATTGATAAGCCAGCTCAATTGACTTGTACAGGTTCCCTACACCAGTACCATGCAGGGCTGAAATAAAGTGGATTGTCGCAAAATCCACAAAACGCAAACGGCGCTCAAGCTCACTTTTAACATATTGTTTGTGGGCATCGTCCAAACCGTCCCACTTATTCAGTGCGATAACCAACGCACGCCCCGCTTCAATAGTCGTCCCCATCAAATGCAGGTCCTGTTCCACTACGCCCTCACTAGCATCCATTACCAACACAACAACATTGGCATCTGCAATCGCCTGCATGGTTTTAACGATAGAAAATTTCTCGACCATTAAATCAATGTTTTTCCGGCGGCGCACACCAGCAGTATCAATTAGCGTGTAAGGCTTATCAAAGCGGGTGTAATTGATATACGTGCTATCGCGCGTGGTGCCCGGCTCGTCATACACCACTACCCGTTCTTCGCCCAGCAACCGATTAACCAAGGTCGATTTGCCGACATTAGGACGCCCCACAATCGCGATTTTTATTCCAGTTGCTTCTTCTGACTGATAGTCTTCGGGCAGCTCAGGAATGTCAGCCAGCACCTCCTCCATCAAGGATCTTACACCGCGACCATGACTAGCTGTGGTTGGATAAACTTCTCCCAAGCCCAGCTCGTAAAAAGGTGCAAGGGCAATATCAGGATCCATGCCATCAATCTTATTGGCGACCACATAAGCTTTTTTGTTGTTCACCCGTAAATGCTTGGCAATCATTTCATCAGCAGGGTTCAAACCAACCCGGCTATCCACAATAAACAGGACTATGTCAGCTTCCTGGATCGCTAGAAGCGATTGGCCAGCCATCATGCTATCGATACCCTCTTCCTCTCCGCTGATACCCCCCGTATCAATCACAATAAATCGGCGATTCTCCATCACTCCCTCACCGTATTTACGGTCGCGGGTCAAACCAGGATAGTCAGCTACCAAGGCATCGCGCGATTGGGTGAGTCGGTTGAACAGTGTGGATTTGCCCACGTTAGGGCGACCAACAAGTGCTATTACGGGGATTATCATAAAAGTATCAATTGAGAAGAAAAATCATGGGATGGCAGTCAGGATGACCGCATCAATTCACATACGCAAAAAACAAAACCAGCCGCTGCGAAGTTTACCTTATTCAATTCAGGTAAATTCAAGCGGCTGGTTTTTGTTAGCAATAAAGTCTGGAAACTATTTTTCCTTTTCCGCGCTGAAAGCAATCAGCTTGCCGCGATTGGTATACACATAAAGTGTATCGCCATCCGTCAGTATGGGAGCTCGGGCACCCTTTCGATCCACACGTGTGCGCGCGACAAATTCGCCATCGCTTTGGTTAAGAACATGCATATAGCCTTTAAAGTCAACGACTGCAACATAGTCACCAAACACTTGCGGGCCATTTAGCAGACGACGCAACATTTTTTCGTTGGTCCAAAGCACTTCACCGGTAGTTGCATTGTAGGCGACCAATTTGCCGTCAGCTTGGGCAACGAACAGCTTATCTCCCGAAAGTGCCAGGCTCTCACTGGTAGAACCATCTTGCCCCCAAAGGGGCTTGCCTGTACCGCGTGCAAGAGCACTGATGCGACCCTGATAAGTACCGACATAAATCACACCGTCTTTAATTAATGGACTGGAGTGAATATCGACCATACGATCCAATTCGGAACGGCCTTTAGGCGATGCAACACGCTGTTCCCACAATATCAATCCATTCGCCGGATTAAATGCCATCATACGGCCATTGGAAAAACCAGCATAAATAGCGGTATCCGTCACTATAGGCGATGGAGTTCCACGCAAGGTCAATACAGGTGGTGGATTATCGTAAAACCACAACTGCTCACCGGTTTTTGCATCCAGCGCAAACAACTTACCATTCACTGTCTGTGCGGCAACAACATTACCGTTAGTTCGCGGAGCAGAAACCACTTCGCCAGGCAATTGTTTACGCCACAATTCATCTCCAGTTTCTTTGGAGAGCGCCATCACTTCGCCCGCGTAAGTTGCCACCAACAGCAGGCCATTCTCAGCTGCTATACCGCCCACGATTTGGCGATTCGGGTCACCCGCAACAAAAAAACTTTTTAGCCAATCCCACAAACCTTGTTGCGATTTATTAACCTTGCGTGACCAATGCTTTTTGCCAGTTTTGCTATCTAAAGCAACAACCAAACCTTCGTAGTCCACTGCATAGATAGTATCGCCATCCAATGCAGGAGTGAGGCTACTAAAACCTTTGTTTTGGCCTTCACCTATGCCGCGATTCCATACCTTGTCGAGATCCAGTGTTTCTTTAAAATCGACTAATTCCATGGGTTCGTTCCCGGTTTTTTTACTAAACCAGGAACAACCGGACATAGCGAATGCACAAAGCAATATCAAGCAGCTCAAGTGCCTCACGGAGACTTGCATCATTGAGCCTTCTCCTCAGCCGGAGCTGCAGATACAAGGCCATCCACTTTCAAATCATCAACTTTCATTTGCAATAACATGTAGCGCTCTTGTTGTTGTGGATCGGTCGCCGCTAATGCTTTTTCGTAAGCAGTGCGTGCAGCATCCAGATCGCCTTGCAATTTCAGGATGTCACCGCGAGCCTCTGCGTACTCAGAGGTAAACGCAGCAGCAGGTTCTGGTGACAGTTGTGCTAATGCATCCGCATACGCTTTTTGCGCAGTCAACACACGAGCAAGACGCAGACGAGCAAGTTGCTCAGTAGCGGCCTCGGGTTTGGCAGACAAAACCCATTTAAGTTCATTAACCGCAACATCCAATTTGTTATCTTCTACCGCTAACTTGGCAAGAAAAAACGCGGCGCTGTGGGCATAGAGACTTTTGCTATTACCGTCTTTCAACTCGCCTGCGAGATGAGTCATAGTTGCCTTGTCTGAATCCGTCAGAGTTTTACCTGGCTCAGCATTAGCAAGCTTAAGTAATTGTTCATAAACCTCTGAAGCCTTTTCTGCCTTCTGACGCTTTTGGTCTTGCCAAGTGGTGTAGCCAAAATATCCAACCACAGCAACCAACACGGTGATGACTACGGTTTTACCGTAATCCTTCCACCAACGCTTTAATACTTCTAATTGTTCTTCTTCTGAAAGATGTACGCTCACAATTGACTCCTGTAGACCTTAGCGCAATGCGCAAAAAATGAAATAATATTAAAACGTTATTTTTTTACTCGACGAACTGCTTCACTCAAGTGCTTGGAGGTAAGCAATTGCCTTATCAAAATCAAGCGTCTGTTGCTCGATTTCTTCGCGCAAAAATTTGATCGCCACTTTACCGGCTTTTGCTTCATCTTCACCCAAAATCAGCGCGATATCTGCACCGCTTTTATCAGCTTTCTTTAACTGGTTTTTGAAGTTCCCACCACCGCAACTGGTTAACAAGCGCACAAATGGCAACTCATCGCGAATCCGTTCCGCCAATTGCAGTGCCGCTGATTGCACATCCCCCACCGCCACCAAATAAATATCCGCTTGCTGATCGAGATTTTCAGGTATTGCCTCTACTGATTGCAGGAGCAGCACCAAGCGTTCAAGGCCGATACCAAATCCCACAGCAGGCGTTGATTTACCACCCAATTGTTCGACCAAACCATCGTAGCGACCGCCTGCACATACTGTACTTTGAGCGCCTAATTTGTCAGTCACCCATTCGAACGCCGTTTTACCATAATAATCGAGACCGCGCACCAAGCGCGGATTAATCTGGTAACTAACACCCACAGCATCAAGCAGAGATTTTAGCCCTTCAAAATGTACACGTGATTCTTCATCCAAATAATCGAGTAATACTGGCGCTGTCGTGAGCAATGCCTGGGTGTTCGTATCTTTGGAATCAAGAATACGCATCGGATTAGTAGCAAGGCGGCGCTTGCTATCCTCATCCAGTTGATCCTGCACATTGCTCAAATAAGCAACCAGTGCATTTTTGTAGGAGGCTCTCGCCTCGGCACTACCGAGCGAGTTAATTTGTAACTGTACATGCTCAGCAACACCCAGTTCGCGCAAAATGCGTGCGCTCAGTATCAACACTTCAGCATCAATGTCCGGACCTTGAATACCAAAGGTTTCTACACCAATCTGGTGGAACTGACGATAGCGACCTTTCTGTGGGCGCTCATGGCGAAACATAGGGCCCATATACCAGAGGCGTTGCGTTTGGTTATAAAGCAAACCATTTTCTTCGCATGCACGCACACAACACGCAGTGCCTTCGGGGCGCAGAGTGAGACTGTCTCCATTGCGATCATCGAAGGTATACATTTCTTTTTCAACGATATCGGTAACTTCACCAATAGAACGTTTAAACAATTCAGTTGACTCAACAATCGGAAAGCGAATCTCCTGATAGCCGTAACGTGCCAAAATATCCGTGACGACACCTTCAACGTACTGCCACAACGGCGAATCTGCTGGAAGCAGATCGTTCATACCGCGAATTGCTTGGATTTTTTTCAATTTCAAACCTTAATTGTTACAAGCCCAAAAGCGTTTAGCCTTTAGCGATAATATTCTTGGCGTCAGCATCCATCTGTGCTTGCTTTTGCGCCGCTTTTGCGCGGATCAACCGCTCCAAATTATCAACCAAATTTTCATTGGCTAATTTTTGGTTGGGTTCACCATCGATATAGATCAAATTATTGGGTGTTCCGCCAGCAAGCCCTAAATCGGCTTCTTTAGCTTCACCCGGCCCGTTAACCACGCAACCAATAACCGCAACATCGAGAGGAACCGTAATATCTTCCACTCGCTGCTCAAGGTCATTCATCGTTTTGATCACATCAAAATTTTGCCGTGAGCAACTTGGACAAGCGATAAAATTCACACCTTTGCTGCGCAAACGCAAACTACGCAGCATATCCCAACCTACTTTAATTTCTTCAACCGGATCAGCAGCAAGCGATACACGAATTGTATCTCCAATACCATCCATTAGCAGAGCACCCAATCCGATAGCGGATTTCACTGTGCCCGAACGCAAACCACCTGCCTCGGTAATTCCCAAGTGCAAGGGCTGTTCGATCAAGGTAGCTAGCTTGCGATAGGCGGCAACCGCCATAAACACATCAGACGCTTTTACACTGACTTTAAAATTCTGGAAGTTTAACGAATCCAGAATTTCAACATGGCGCAATGCAGATTCGACCAATGCATCTGGTGTGGGCTCGCCATATTTTTTTTGCAAATCTTTTTCAAGCGAACCCGCATTAACACCAATCCGAATCGGAATGTTGAGGTCGCGTGCTTTATCCACTACCGCCTTAATACGTTTTTCGCGCCCGATGTTCCCCGGATTAATTCGCAAGCAATCAACACCCAAGTCGGCGACACGCAAAGCAATCCGATAATCAAAGTGAATATCCGCCACTAAAGGAATAGTGACTTGCTTACGAATTTCCCCAAAGGCCTCCGCAGCTTCCATTGTTGGTACGGACACACGAATAATGTCGGCGCCAGCCAATTGAATACGACGAATTTGCTCCACTGTTGCCGCAACATCAGTTGTTTCGGTATTCGTCATACTCTGTACTGAAATAGGCGCATCACCGCCCACGGGAACATTTCCCACCATAATCTGGCGGGACTTACGACGTTTTATTGGAGACTCGCAGTGCATAACTATTCCTGATCAATTTTACGCAATTACTCGCGTGTGGGCGCACCCACCTTTATCGACAACACATTGGTACCCAATGCAGGCACTATAGCGACTTGATCGCCGTTTAATTCTATCTTGACCGCAGGGGAATTACCGAGCTTCACATCAAATGGAGCTAAACCCTGTAATTGCAAATCACTACCTGCTGATTGCAAATCAGCCATCAATACATCACCGCGCGCATCACTGACTTCAAGCCAAGACTCTTCGGTGAAAGAAAATCTAATTGAGTCAAGTTGACCAGCATTAGCTTGTTTTACCGGCATCGCAGAACGGGCTACTGACGATATAGACACGCTCGCTGCAGCAGATTGGATGGCACTGGATAAACTTGAATTCTGTACAGATAATTCTGAGCCATCGGTTGTAACGCTCACTGATTGGGATCCTTCAACCAATTGCTCCGCTGCGGTTACAAGCGCACCACTGCTAACCGATGCATGACTCGCACTGGATTCACTTAAGGATTGCACATTCAGGGCAGTTTCCACTGGAGGCACAGCTGCCATAGGTCTGTTATATGTAGGTTGCTGACGATTATCAAAAAACCAAATCGATACCAACCAAAGAAGTAACAGCGTAAGCAGAACCAATACGATAAATTGCCAAACAGGTTTATTAGAAGACTCTATACGGCGCGGTAAAACCTGCTCAACCAACCCGTGTTTTTGAGCATGACGATCATAAGCAGCAAGCACCTGAACCACATCAAGCTTTAGCAGATTTGCGTAAGCGCGCAAATACCCTCGAGTAAATGTATCAGAGCCCATATGACGATAATCATCCGACTCAAGGGCTCGTACCTTGGTCAAGGTCATATAAAGTTCTTTCGCCACTTGCTCCTGCGTTAAGCCTGCGCGCTCACGCGCCCAAACTAATAACTTACCAGGTGAAAGTTCGCGAGAACGACCATCGTCGGTAGATTTTTTTTCGTCGTCAGATGCCATTGAAAACCCGTTAGTTTTAATATCGCTTATGGTTTTACATCATCGTTTGTTTGTATTCCAAATATTCTTTGGAATAGGGAAAACGATTCTTTAATACCAACAAATAACTGGCTTCTTTATCCTTGTTACCAAATACTCGCTCCAAGCGAATTCCAAGCAAAAGCGCACGTGCAGACTGTTGCCCAAGTGCCTGATAGCGATCTAAATGTTTTTTAGCATCGGCATATTCCTGATTCTGGAAACTCATCGCTGCCAACTCGATATGCGGCTCAGCAATCCCTTTATCCAATATTGATGCGTGCTCAAAAGCGGCTTTAGCACGCTCATTTTTTCCCAGCAATAACGCGGTGCGGCCAACATTGACCAAAGCTGAGGCGCGCCCGTCATAATCGAGATCAGCAGCAGCCAGTTCAAATTGTGCCAGCGCTTCTTCATAGCGTTTCAAGCCAAATAAAAATACTCCGTAATTATTATTGGCCAAGGTAAAATTCTTTTTCCGCTTAAGTGCTTTTTTAAAGGTTTCTTCAGCCAGCACGAGCTCGCCTTCCAATTGATATAAACGCCCCATAGCTTCCATCGCATCAGCAGAGTTTTTATCAATCTCGGACGCCTTACGTAAATGATGACGAGCCGACTCACGATTACCTTTATCTATATAACCTTGAGCCAATTTGATATGTAGCTCCAAGGATTTCGATTTATCAACTTGACGAGGCTTGCCATTTTTCACGTCTGAAGCACAGCTCGCAAGAAGTACTACAGCAACAACAGACACCAGGGTTAATTTCAGCAATCTTATAAAATTATTCATTTGCATCATTGACACCTTTAACTTGAATTATTGACTAACGATTTTTACCGTTTGCACCTCATCAAACTGTGCACGATAGCGTTCACTGCGACGAGTCAAATCATTTACTTGACCAGCCAACTGACCGCATGCCGCATCTATATCATCACCGCGCGTAGTACGTACTGTCGTGATATAGCCCTCCTCCATCAAAATATCCTGAAACTTGCGCAATGCGTTGTTACTGACGCGTTTGTAGTTCGATAAATTGAATGGATTGAATGGAATCAGATTGATCTTGACCGGAACATCGCGCAGGAGCTCCGCCAATTCACGCGCATGATGAGGGCGATCATTCACTTGATCAATCAATGTGTACTCAATGGTAATTTTGCGATGTGTATCCGGCATTGCTTCTATGTAGCGCTTGGCAGACGCGAGCAACATCGCAATTGGGTACTTACGATTGATCGGCACCAATTCATTGCGCAATTCATCGTTAGGAGCGTGTAAAGAGATGGCAAGACAAGCATCGGTATACTGACTTAAACGATCCAATTGCGGCACCACGCCAGACGTACTCAGCGTAACGCGACGCTTGGAGATTCCGTAGGCGTTGTCGTGCATCATAAGATTCATCGAATCGACAACGTTATCGAAATTGAGCAAGGGTTCACCCATGCCCATCATCACCACATTGGTTACTTTGCGTGGACCATTAGCCTGCAACTGCCCAAAAGACTTGGCCGCAATCCAGACCTGGCCGATAATTTCTGCAGCGGTTAGATCGCGATTAAATCCTTGTTTGCCAGTTGCACAAAAACTGCAATCCAACGAACAGCCGACTTGCGACGACACGCACAAGGTACCGCGATCGCCATCGGGAATAAACACAGTTTCTATAACATTGCTTCCACTGACACGAATTAAAAACTTACGCGTGCCATCGGCTGAATCAAATTGCTGTACCACTTCTGGCATGCGGATTTCAGCAATGTTTTTTAACTTCGCGCGCAAATCTTTGCTGACGTTGGTCATATCATCAAAGTTGTCCGCGCCAAGCTGGTGAATCCATTTCATTACTTGAATAGCGCGAAATTTTTTCTCGCCAATCGATTCAAAAAATGCCACCAGTTTGGCTTCCGGCAACCCCAACAGGTTCATTTTGGCAGAGCCCTCTGCAACCTCCGCGATAGCGGGAGAAGTGAAACTGGAAACTTCAGTCATGGCTCTATACCTAGTGAACTACGTTGGGAACAACAGTGGGTTGTGCTAATTAACGAATAACAACTTCATTGCTGGCAAAGAAATAAGCGATTTCGCGTGCGGCAGACGTCGGCGAATCAGAACCGTGCACAGCATTGGCATCAATAGCTTCTGCAAAATCAGCGCGAATGGTTCCAGGGGCCGCCTTTGCAGGATCGGTTGCGCCCATCAGCTCGCGGTTAGCCGCTATGGCATTTTCACCGGACAGTACTTGCACAACCACAGGGCCAGAGGTCATAAAATCGACCAAGCCATCAAAAAATGGACGGCCTTTGTGCTCGGCATAAAAGCCTTCTGCTTGGGTACGGCTCAGTAGCATCATGCGCTGGGCAACGATTTTGAGGCCCGATTTTTCAAAGCGAGCGACGATTTCACCGATATGGTTCTTGCTAACTGCATCGGGTTTGATGATGGATAAGGTTTGTTCAACAGCCATGAGACACTCCACACACGATTTTCCGGTTACTGCAGGCTCGATTTGCCCCGTCAAAAACGGACTCAATACCTACAAAATACAAAACCCGCGAATTATACGCGGGTTTACATTATTTTTATATCCTAGCTATTTGATTAATAAACAAAATCGGCTAAGGAGCCCCCCAATACACCACCCGACGAAGATTGACTTAATTAGTTTGAGTCGCGCGCTCCTGAATCCGCTTCACCATCGCCTTGAGACCATTCCCTCGGGTAGAGCTCAGGTGCTGCAGAAGATCAAGCTGCGTGAAGTAAGCGTCGATATCGAACGCAAGGATTTCCCCTGGGGTCTTGCCGTTAAAAGCAGCCAAGACTACACCAAGCAAACCCTTAACGATAAACGCATCGCTATCGGCTTGGAAAAACAGCTTGCCGGCGCGCCATTCATCCACCAACCACACCTGACTCTGGCAACCGCGCACAAGATATTCATCAGTACGCAAACTGGCGTCCATCACCGGCAGCTCTTTGCCCAGATCAATAATGTATTTATAGCGTTCTTCCCAGTTATCAAAAAAACCAAGGCTGTCGATAATGTCATCGACGGTTACATCTATACCAAATTGGGTCATTAACTTTCTCAACCTGAGATCATTACAAGGGGATCAATAAAACATGCCGGTTTGTAACTGGGCCTCTTCGCTCATCATATGGCGCTGCCAGGGTGGATCAAACACCAGTTCGACCTTCACCGTTTTAACATTAGGCACTTTACGCACTCGATATTCGACATCGCCAACCAATACCGGCCCCATACCGCAGGCGGGTGCAGTCAAGGTCATTTGGATACCCACCTGCTTTGCCGCCTGATCAACGTTGACACTGTAAATCAGTCCCAGATTGACCAAATCTACGGGGATTTCAGGATCAAATACCGTGCCCAGCGCTTGCCAGACCTGGTCTTCGACAATCTGGTCATCTACTGGATCGGGGAAGCTTATTGTCTCGGATTCAAGCCCGAGCAAATGCGCATCAGTACCATCCACCCGCACCATTTGCCCATGATAGGTCAACGTGTAATTGCCGCCCAAGGCTTGGGTAATAGTGACAAAGGTTCCTTCAGGAATAGTAAGTGGGGTACCGTCAGGGACGCGCCGCGCCGGACAATCCGCTTGGGCTACCACCATACGTCTTTCAGACATAACAATTCTCTACGCAAAGCGCCTTAGTTAACGCTAAAACTTTCACCGCAACCGCAATAATCTTTAACGCGCGGATTGTTGAATTTAAGTTGGCGATTAACACCTTCGGTGACGTAATCAATTTCGGTGCCACTCACCACTGACAGGCTGCTTGAATCAACCAATAATTCAACACCCGTCTCCAGTTGCATATGCACATCATCGGCTTTGGCTTCATTGACCAAATCCACAACATACATCCAGCCTGTGCAACCGCTTTGTTTTACGCTCAGTCGTACCGCTTTCGCGTCTTTCGCAGAACCCAATTGCCGCTTGAAATGCTCGGCAGCAGTTGGGGTAACCTGCACAGGTTGTTGTGGATCAAATGATGCGATACTCATAGCAGTCTCCAGATTTAACTTATCGCTCGTTAATGCATATACCGATAAAACAATTTGCGTTACGACACTTTGGTTACAACAGCTTCAGCTCAACACCTTCACGACAACACCTTCGTTACACCAAAAAGGTTTTCGCTTTTTCGATCGCGGTGAACAACCGATCTACCTCGGCAAAGGTGTTATAAAAACTGAAGCTGGCACGCACAGTGCCGGGAATTCCATACTGATCCATAATGGGTTGCGCGCAGTGATTACCGGTGCGCACCGCAATGCCCTGCTTATCCAATAAGACACCGACATCGGCCGGATGTGCACCTTCGAGCAAAAAACTCATCACTGAGGTTTTATGTGCGGCAGTACCAATCAATTTCAAGCCAGCAGTTGCGCGCGCTTTTTCCTCGGCATAATTTAACAATGCCTGTTCATGTGCAGCGGCTGCAGTGCGATCAATTGAATGTAAATAATCAATCGCGGCGCCCAAACCTATGGCGCCGGCGATATCGGGTGTACCCGCTTCAAACTTGTAGGGCAACTGATTGAAGGTAGTGCCCGAAAACGAAACGGTTTCAATCATTTCACCACCACCCTGATAAGGTGGCATTGCATTGAGTAAATCTTCTTTACCGTAGAGCACGCCCAGGCCCGTTGGCCCGAATAATTTGTGCGCGGAAAATACATAAAAATCACAATTGAGCTGTTGCACATCAACTGCCCAATGACTCACCGCCTGCGCGCCATCAATCAACACCCGTGCGCCAACTGCGTGCGCCAGCGAAATAATTTTTCCGATGGGATTAATCGTACCCATTGCATTGGATACATGACCTACAGCGACCATTTTTACATGGGCATCGAGCATAGTATCAAACGCCAACATATTGATATTGCCGTTGGCATCAACAGGAATTGATTCGACTTTCGCACCGGTTGCTTGTGCGATTAATTGCCAAGGAACAATATTGGAGTGGTGCTCCATGGCCGATACCAGAATACGGTCACCCCGTTGCAAATTAGCTTTACCCCAGGAGGCTGCAACCAAATTAATGCTCTCGGTTGTACCGCGTGTCCAAATAATTTGTTTGGCTGCTGGCGCATTTAAAAACTGCGCAACTTTCTCACGGGCCGCTTCAAACTTTACCGTAGCACGATCAGCCAAGGCGTGGGCGCCGCGATGAACATTGCTGTTATCCTTGCGATAGTAATCGCTAATCGCATCAATCACCGCATTGGGCTTTTGAGTGGTAGCCGCATTATCGAGATACACCAGCGGCTGCCCATTCACCTGTTGGTGCAAAATAGGAAAATCAGCACGGATTTTTTCCACATCGAACCTGGATTCGGCGACATCAACCGCAAGGCTAGTCATTGTTCAGCTCCGCTAACACGCTGGCATCGATAAGACTGTTATCGCGCCCGAATAATTTGGCAAGTCGCGGCTGCAAATAATCGTGCACTACCGGTTGCGCAATTTGCTCCAGCAATTCATTGATAAATCCAAAGCTGAGCATTACATCGGCCTCGGCGCGCGAAAGACCGCGACTCTGCAAATAGTAGCGGGCATTTGCATTTAGCTGGCTGATAGTGGCGCCGTGCGCACACTTCACATCGTCAGCGTAGATTTCCAATTCAGGCTTGGTATTCACTTCCGCCTTGTTGGAGGTGAGCATATTTTTGTTGCTCAACTCAGCCAAGGTTTTTTGCGCATCCTTGTGGATATATATCCGGCCATTAAAAATCGCCTGCGCGGAATCACTCACTATGCCACGAAAGACTTCATTCGATTTGCATTGCGGTACCCAGTGGCAAATATTGGTGTGATAATCCACCACTTGCTGATTGCGCGGGAGATAAATCCCCTGCAAATCCAACTCGGCGCCCGGCCCGCGATGATTTAATTGGTAATCCACACGCATCAAGCTAGAACCCAATGCCAACGCGAAACCACGCAGACGGGCATTGCGCTGCAAATCCACATGCACCGCTCCTATATGCTGTGCGTGCTCTTCTTCCAGATTTAAACGATAGTGATGCAAACTGGCGTTATCGCCTAAATGGATTTCAGTCAGTGCATTCGCGAAACCATTTTGCGCATCTGCGCTGGAAAAATAATGCTCAACAACTTCAGCCTGGGAATTTTCATCCAATACAATCAGCACGCGCTGATTGCTTGCCGCCGCAACGGCGGTCACTATGTTGACGACATACACAGGCTTTTCCAAACGCTGGTTGCGCGGCACATGAAGCAACACGCCATCATCAAGCCAGGCGTTATTCAGCGTCGCAAACAAATGCCGCTCGCCCTCTACAATCTTACCGAGATATTTTTCAATCAAGGTTTGTTGGGCAGCGTTCGCTTGCGAGAAGCGCACAATCGATTCCGGTAAATTGCTTGAATGTTTTGCATCAAACACACCGTTGATAAATATCAGGCGATAGGCGTCGAGCGGAATCAATTCATCCTGTAAGGCTTTATCCAACGCCTCGTTCGTTGCCGCACCCCACGCATGCAGCAGTGTTTTTTGCAAACTTTGCATCGGTGTATATTTCCAATGCTCAGTTTTGCGCGTCGGCCAAGGTTGTGCCAACCACTCATCCG
>CAIOHY010000430.1 GCA_903858205.1 uncultured Cellvibrio sp. | reverse complement strand
CGCGAAAAATTCCTCGAAAAAGTCTGGGAATGGAAGGAGCAGTCCGGCGGCACTATCACTCGTCAAATTCGCCGTTTGGGTTCATCGGTGGATTGGAGCCGTGAGCGTTTTACCATGGACGATGGTTTATCAACCGCTGTACAAGAAGCGTTTGTTCGTTTGTTTGATGATGGCCTGATTTATCGAGGCAAACGCCTGGTTAACTGGGACCCCAAATTGCACACCGCCATTTCTGACCTGGAAGTGGAAAACCACGACGAAAAAGGTTCACTATGGAATCTGCGCTATCCATTAGCCGATGGCGCCACCACCGCTGACGGCAAAAATTATTTGGTCGTTGCCACCACTCGCCCTGAAACCATGTTAGGCGACAGTGCCGTCGCAGTTCATCCTGAAGATGAGCGTTACAAATCGCTTATCGGCAAATTTGTGTTGTTGCCGCTGGTCAATCGTTTGATTCCGATTGTGGCTGATGATTACGTTGATCGCGAATTCGGTACTGGCTGCGTGAAAATAACTCCCGCGCATGATTTCAACGACTATGAAGTAGGTAAGCGCCACAACTTGCCATTGATTAATGTGCTCGATAAAAACGCTGCGATTTTAGGTGTTGCACAGATTTTCAATTTGGATGGCAGCCTCAATACCGAGCTTGATGGTTCACTGCCAGCTCAATACGCAGGGCTTGATCGTTATGAAGCGCGCAAGCAAATTGTCGCTGCATTTGAAGCTGCGGAATTGTTGGAAAAAATTGATGACCATGGATTGAAAGTACCGCGCGGTGATCGTTCAGGCGTTGTTATCGAACCATGGTTAACTGACCAATGGTATGTAAGTACCAAACCATTAGCGGAACCGGCAATCGCCGCGGTTGAAGACGGTCGCATCCAGTTTGTACCGAAACAATACGAGAATATGTACTTCTCCTGGATGCGCGATATTCAGGATTGGTGTATCAGCCGTCAATTGTGGTGGGGCCATCGTATTCCTGCGTGGTATGACGCAAGTGGCAAAGTGTACGTTGGTCGCAATGAAGCCGAAGTTCGCAGCAAATATAATCTTGGTGCTGATATAAAACTCAATCAGGACGAAGATGTATTGGATACATGGTTCAGTTCCGGTTTGTGGACATTCTCTACACTCGGCTGGCCAGAGCAAACGGAATTCCTGAAAAAATTCCATCCGACTGATTTGCTAGTAACTGGTTTCGATATTATTTTCTTCTGGGTTGCGCGCATGATTATGCTGACCATGCATTTGGTGAAGCATGACGATG
Source organism: uncultured Cellvibrio sp. (assembly GCA_903858205.1). Taxonomy (GTDB): domain Bacteria; phylum Pseudomonadota; class Gammaproteobacteria; order Pseudomonadales; family Cellvibrionaceae; genus Cellvibrio. The sequence continues at coordinate 7,936 of CAIOHY010000430.1, read as the reverse complement.
GCACGCCGCAAATTCCGTTTAAAACCGTTTATGTACATGGTTTAGTACGCGATGGCCAAGGCCAAAAAATGTCAAAGTCCAAGGGCAATGTACTTGACCCTCTCGATATTATCGACGGCATCGATTTGGAAACCCTGGTGCAAAAACGCACCACTGGTTTGATGAATCCAAAAGATGCACCAAAAATTGAAAAACAAACCCGCAAAGAATTTCCGGAAGGCATTCAAGCCTACGGAACCGATGCATTGCGCTTCACGTTCTGCTCGCTTGCATCCACCGGCCGCGACATCAAATTCGATATGGGCCGCGTAGAAGGCTATCGCAACTTCTGCAATAAAATCTGGAACGCGATGCGCTACACATTGATGCAATGTGAAAACCAAAACTGTGGTCAAGCAGGCGATACCGATTATGAATTATCTTTAGGTGATCGCTGGATTATCAGCAAGCTTCAACTTGCCGAGAAAGCCGTTGCCGAAAACTTGGATAATTATCGCTTGGATTTGGCATCGCAAGCGATTTACTCATTTGTATGGGATGAATACTGCAGTTGGTATTTGGAAGCAACCAAAGCAGTTTTGTTCAATACCGAAGCAACTGACGCGCAAAAGAAAGGCACACGCCGCACACTGGTGCGCGTGCTGGAAACCATTTTGCGTTTGGTGCATCCGTTAATGCCGTTTATCACCGAAGAAATTTGGCAAATTATTAAGCCGCTCTCTGGTGCAACTGGCGAAACGATTATGCACGCAAGCTATCCGCAAGCCGATGAAAGCAATATCGATCAGCAGGCATTAAGCGATGTGGAATGGCTACAGTCGGTAGTGGCAGGCGTGCGCAATATTCGCGGCGAGATGAACATCTCTCCCGCTAAAGACTTACCTGTGTTGTTTAAAAATGGCACTGCTGAAGATCAGCAACGCTTGAACAACAACCAACAATTCCTGAAGAAATTAGCATCACTTGAAAGTGTGACCTGGCTTAATGCCGGCGATGCAGAACCCATGTCTGCAACCGCACTGGTTGGCAATATGGAAATTCTAGTGCCTATGGCAGGTATTATTGACAAGGATGCAGAGATTGCACGCTTAACGAAAGAAAGTGCAAAACTGGAAATGAACATCGCCAGCACTGAGACCAAACTCAGCAATGAAGCTTTTGTCGCTAAAGCACCGGAAGCCGTTGTTGCTGCAGAGCGTGCACGCGTTGCCGAGCATAAAATTGCCGTGGAAAAATTGCGCGAGCAAATTCAAAAAATTAGCGCGCTGTAATTTTCTCTGCGACAAACAAAACGAAAAAGGGATGAGCAATCATCCCTTTTTTATTGCCATTTTGAGGTGTGCGGCAGAACGCAAGAGATGGTGATTAGGTTACTGATAGATTACTTTTCATCGCACAAATGTGCGTAACGCATAATTTCGCTGGCCACTTGCTGTAGCGGCATAATTTTATCCGCCGCGCCCAACGCAATGGCTTCTTTTGGCATACCAAACACAACGCATGATTTTTCGTCCTGAGCAACTGTTGCTGCGCCTGCGTCTTGCATTTCTTTTAGCCCTTTAGCACCATCGTCCCCCATGCCAGTCAGGATAAAACCGACTGCATTTTTTCCCGCAAATTTAGCGACTGATCGAAAAAGTACATCCACCGAAGGTTTATGACGATTCACCAGTGGCCCATCCATTACCTCTACGTGATAGTAAGCACCACTGCGTTTTATCAAGAGATGTTTACCACCAGGTGCAATAAGCGCTTGACCTGGTAAGACACGATCATTATTTGAAGCTTCTTTAACAATGATTTCACACAGGGAGTTTAAACGTTCAGCGAATGATGCCGTAAATTTCTCTGGCATGTGTTGCACCACGACAATACCAGGAGCGTTGCGGGGTAAGGCGCTGAGCACTTGCTCTAATGCTTGTGTGCCGCCGGTAGAGGTTCCTATGGCCACGATGCGCTCGGTGGTTTTCGTCATGGCTTGACCGGAGGATTGTGGAATTACTGCATCAGCATTGTATTTTGGTCTTACGGGTAAAACCGCCGAAGGAGACTTAGTACGCAGGTTGCTGACATTAGCGCGAGCAGCAGCTTTGACAGCATGAATGATGTCACTGGCCGCATCCTGCAAAAATGTTTTTAATCCCATCTTCGGTTTAGTCACAATGGTAACTGCACCTGCCTCCAATGCCTGCAAAGTCGTTTCGGCACCTTTTTCTGTTAAGGTTGAACAAATAACCACTGGCGTTGGCCGCTCTGCCATAATTTTTTTGAGGAAGGTAATTCCATCCATACGCGGCATTTCTACATCAAGAATGATGACATCAGGCCAGTGAAGCGCCATTCGCTGCATAGCAAAAATTGGATCTGCTACCGCACCTATAACGGCGATGCCAGGATCACCGCTTAAAGCTCCTTGCAAAACCTGACGTACCACGGCGGAATCATCCACAATCATCACGTTTATTTTGTTCATGTGTTAAACCCCTTTACCTGCATTGCCGCTTCGCCTACATTTTGGGATGCTCCTCTCCTCACCCAGACATCGCCACTCCAAAGCTCCAAATACACTGTGCGATAAACATCTCCCCCTACGTCTTGGGCTTTGATAGAAAACCCATTGCGATGCAATAGTTCGATGCCCGCGCGGATGTTGTTTTTAGCAACATTGAGCGTAGTATTTTCGTGACCAAGCACCTTAAACATATTGCCGCCGCCAAAAAGTTTTACTTCATATTGACTGGCTGTTGTGCTTGTCTTGCATAACTGTTTCCGAAACAGCTCAATGGCTTCATCAGCAAAATGGCCGGGAGACAACTGTTGATTTTTACCGCGGGTGGGCAATAAATAATGGCACATTCCCCCAATCCGCAAGTCTGGATGCCACACAGTGATCGCAACACAGGAGCCCAATAAGGTTTGCACCTGAACGCGTCCGCCGCCAAAGTAAAACTCCCCCGGGTTGAGGTGAACAATTTCCGCAGGAACTGTTTGCAATAAAACACTCATGGTTTTTTATACACGGATGGCACAACCATCCTAACGGAGTCGGTCACATTCGTGAGACTCTCAGAGTGTGCGACTATTATGTAGCCACCGGATTTAAGTTGGCGCAGGAGTTTTGCGACAACCTGCTGCTTGGTTTCCATATCAAAATAAATCAACACATTGCGCAAAAAAATCACATCAAATTGACCATATTGGCTGAGATCGGTTTTGAGATTGGCGTGATTAAATTGAACCCGTGAGCGCAACGAAGCATCAATGAGAAATGTACCTTCCTGGCTACCGGTTCCTCTTAAACAATAGTTATTGAGGTAATTGCGCGGAATGGATTCCGCCCGCTCCATGGCGTAATGACCGCTGCGAGCTTTATTGACCATTCGCAGGCTGATATCAGTACCTACAATTTCCCACAGATCTGACGGGCAATGTTCAGCGAGAACCATCGCTAGCGTGTAAGCTTCCTCACCCGATGAGCTGGCCGCACTCCAAATGCGGCGCTGGCCACTGACCCAGGTTGGCAACACTTGTGTGCGCAAAAAATCAAAATGCTTTGGCTCACGAAAAAAAAATGTTTCATTGGTCGTGAGCAAATCCACTGCCATTTGTAATTCACTGCTCGCGGTGGCTTTCAGGAGTTTGAAGTAATCTCCATAACTTGATAACCCAAGTTCACGCAGACGCTTTGCCAAACGACCACTCACTAACGCCTTCTTCGCATCCGATAAATTAATGCCGGCGGCATCGTAAATGAATTCCTGAAAAAGCGTGAATTCATGATCTTTCAACTGTGGTGGCTGAATCTCGTTAACAGCAACCATCATAGCCCGTACTCCATGTCGACTGAAAAGCATGCCAAAGAATCGACACTACTCAAGCGCAAATACACATCAAGCAACTTGATCAAGTTTGAAAAAGCCTACCAAACCTTCCAGCTGTTTCGCTTGATCACTCATATTTTCCGCTGTGGCGGCCAGCTCTTCTGATGATGAAGCAGCCTGTTGTGTGATTTGATTCAGCTGATTCATAGCGCTGTTAATTTGCCCTGCTCCTGATGATTGCTCATCCGATGCGGCACTAATCTCTTGCACCAAGTCAGAGGTTTTTTTGATGGAGGGCACCATGTCATTTAAAATTTTTCCAGCTTTTTCCGCCAAACAAACACTGTTTTTAGCGACCTCACCAATTTTTTGCGCCGCCAATTGGCTGCGTTCAGCAAGCTTGCGCACCTCAGCCGCTACCACCGCAAACCCTTTACCATGCTCCCCTGCTCGCGCCGCTTCAATAGCGGCATTGAGTGCAAGCAAGTTTGTCTGATAAGCAATGTCGTCAATAATCCCAATTTTTTCGGCAATGGTTTTCATCGCGCTCACGGTTTCAAGAACTGCCTCTCCACCTTCATCGGCTTCTTTTGCCGCTTTAATTGCCATGCTGTCCGTCACCTTGGCATTCTCAGCGTTTTGAGAAATAGAGGCAGACATTTGCTCCACAGCTGCAGATGTTTGCTCAACACTGGCAGCCTGTTCGCTGGCTGCCTGGCTGAGGCTTTGAGCCGTGGCCGAAATCTCTTCATTCGCCGATGACATAGTAGTCGCGGCACCGCGCAGGTCAGTCACGATGCTGGCGATATTTCCCGCCATGGTGTTAATGGCGTGCATCAAACGCCCCGCTTCATTGTCGTAATGTTTATGTTGTGATGAGCGCACGTCCCCTGACGCAATAGCCTGGCAAGCAATGATGACATCTTCTAAAGGTTTTATTAATTTGGCGGTAATGAGCCACCACATCCACAATACAATCACCAACCCAACCCCAACTAAACCCAGTCCATACACATTGCTTTCATCTGTTTTCGCAGCGCCTAAGAGTTGATGCAGACCAATAGCGATCAACAAGCCTGTGAGCAAAATAGAGCCGAGCGCCATACGTGTCTTAATCGATAAATTAAACAAGGCTCCAATCCAACTGCGCACTCCCGTATGCACAACTTGGCCACCTTTAATAGCCAAACCTTTGGCGTTGCCTTCACGAAACAGACGATAAATTCGCTCCGCATTTTCAACATCCACACGCGATGCTCTCTTCCGTAAGGACATAAAACCGATCATGCGGCCGTTATCCCAAATAGGATTTGCACTGGCATCTACCCAATAATAATCACCATTTTTACAGCGATTTTTCACCATACCGCGCCAAGGTTTACCACTGCGCAGAGTTCCCCACAAATCGGCAAAGGCCGCTGGTGGCATATCCGGATGGCGAACAATATTGTGATCTGTCCCCATCAATTCTTCTTCAGTAAAACCACTGATCTCCATGAAAGGACGGTTTACATAAACGATTTTCCCTTGGAGATCGGTTTTAGAAACAATGAACTCGCCATCTTTGAGGTGACGTTCAACATTGGTAACTGGCATGTTTACGCGCATTGCAACACTCTCCTACCTTTTTAATTAACTACCTCGCCGCAGGAGCAAGGTATAGATGTTCCAATTAGTTACTGCGTGGAAAGCCAATAGAAATGTAATGCTCGTCTGCGATTGCATTACTCATGAGATGCCGCTGAATTCAAACCACTTACCATTGCCAATTCGTCTACCGACAAGACTTTATCTACGCTGAGTAAAATCACAAAATCGCCATTTACCTTACCCATTCCCTCGATAAAATCGGTGCGAATTTTGGCTCCAAATGATGGAGCGGGTTCTATCTCTTGCGCCGGAATCTCCAAAACTTCAGAAACGGCATCCACCACCAATCCTATGTCTTGAACGTCTCCCTGATTAGCTACTTCAATAATGACAATACAACTGCGCTTGCTGATAACACTGGGCAGATTTCCGAAACGCGCGGACAGATCCACCACCGGCACTACAGCACCCCGCAGGTTTATTACTCCGCGAATAAAATTAGGCATCATGGGTACGCGCGTAAGTTGCCCATACTCCAAAATTTCTTTGATATTCAAAATTCCAATGGCATACATATCGCCACTGAGTGTGAAGGTGAGAAATTGGCCGTCTTCTTCAGCAACCGCTGTGTTAAGCGTGGTAGACACGGCGTTGCGACGGCTTAGCGATAAACTCATACCGAGCTCCTAAATGAGTTTTTAAAAGCGCACAAATTCGGATTCATTAACGGGTTGATTTTTAACAGGTGCTCGCTCCTGTCGCACCGCTTTAGTCTTAACGATGGTGCCTTTATGTGGGCTTGGCAGCTCAGAATAGTGCGTTTGATTGCTGGAAAAAAAGCTCATCACATTCAACAACTGGCCTACCTGGCCACTCATTTCTTCGGCAGTAGCTGCCAACTGTTCAGAGGCAGAAGCGCCCTGTTGCGTGATTTGATTTAATTGGTTCATCGCGCTGTTGATTTGCACTACACCCGAGGATTGCTCCTCTGAAGAAGCGGTAATCTCCTGCACCAAGTCAGAGGTTTTGCAAATAGAGGGCACCATTTCCGCCAGCAACTTGCCGGCTTTTTCGGCTAAATTAACGCTGCTTTTTGCTACTTCACTGATTTCTTGCGCGGCCACCTGGCTACGCTCGGCAAGCTTTCTTACCTCGGCCGCGACTACCGCAAAGCCTTTACCGTGGTCTCCCGCTCGCGCCGCTTCAATCGCAGCATTCAAAGCCAATAAATTGGTTTGATAGGCAATATCGTCGATGATGCCAATTTTTTCGGCGATGGTTTTCATCGCCAATACAGTTTCACCCACCGCCTGGCCACCTTCTTCGGCTTCTGCCGCTGCTTTGCTGGCCATACTGTCAGTGACTTTGGCATTTTCCGTGTTTTGGTTGATAGACGCCGTCATTTGCTCAACTGATGCGGATGTTTCCTCCACACTCGCCGCCTGTTCACTGGCGCTTTGACTCATACTTTGTGCGGTAGAGGCTATTTGAACCGACGCAGAAGAAAGCGAATTGGCAGTGGAACGGACTTCATTAATGATCTGCCCCAGCTTGTCTGCCATGCCACTTAATGCAGCCAAAATACTGGTGTTATCACCTGGGTTTAAGCGAATAGAGACATTGAGATCGCCCTTAGCAATCCGATTAACGATATCGGCCACATAAGCGGAGTCACCGCCTAAATGACGCAAAATGCTTTGTGTAATCGCGATTCCAAAACCCACGAGGATCAAGGTTGCCAGGAGCGAGACGATTATCATAAATCGCCGTGCTTCGAAGGCTTCTTGATGCCCTTTTTCAACACTCTTATCGCTTAATGTGAGGTTGTAATCCACCAGATGATTAAGGGCAGTTCGGGCGGCCACATAGACATCCAACGAGCCGGTCAATTGTTTGCGCAACTCCACAAACAATGTGCGCTGCTCTAACTCACTCGAGTTCACGGAAAGCTGCTCCAGCGTGCCAGTAATCGCTTGATTGGCCGTTTTCCACGCCTCCCAATCCTTTGTCAGCTGCGCCCAAAGTGCCGCCTGCTCTGCATTCTTAGGCACCTTTTCATACTGACTCCAGCCCTTGGTGATACTCTGCCATGCAACTTCTTTGGCCTTGAGCACCTCTTTGAACTGGCTTTGTGCTGTGTAATCCGTCTCCCACAGTAATGCCGAACGATTAACTGAGCGTACCGCTGTTTGACCTTCCAGCACGGTTAGCAAACCTTCTACTGCGGGAACCCGCTCATCGCCTAATTCCGATAACAAGGCAACCTGGGTATTCAAAGAAAACCATCCCGCCGTGCATATAGAAGCCAAGGACAAAACAGCCACTAAGAGCAATAACAATAATTTTGCTTTTATCGATAATTGGGCAATCATGTCGAATATCCTTTATTAACCATTTTTCTATGCAGCGCGCGACACAGGTTGTCCACGGCCTACGATGTAATCAACCAAACTGGGTATATCCAGGATTAGGGCTACCTCGCCGTTACCTAAAATGGTAGAGCCGCCTACCCCACGCACTTGCTT
>CAIOHY010000429.1 GCA_903858205.1 uncultured Cellvibrio sp. | reverse complement strand
TTTAGTCGATCAATCGGCTCAACCTCTGCAGCTAACTCCTGGCGATTTTGCGGATCCAAAAACATATTCAGACGCGCCCGCGCACCAACACGCATATGGTGATCGCACTTGGGGCAAACATCGAGTGTCTTTTCCATTTCCGGCTTGTATAAAACCGCATCACACTTAACACATTTTTCCCACAGACCTTCTGGCACTTTGTTGCTGCGCTTGGTATCAGTGCGGGAAATACTCGGAATAATTTTATCTAACCAACTCATGGTTGCTTCTCTGTACTCAATGTCAATTTAGTTGATTGGTTGCGCCCACATGCGAGCCACCGGACTTGCTTTGTTATCAAACTCATCGATAACACGTTAAATAGAATCTATGGCTGCTCGGATACTGCCAACGATATCACCCACTGCGGCAGCAATTTCATTGGCATTTTTATCGGCCATGCTGCCCATTTTTTCCACCAAAACACTGCCAACTACAACACCATCAGCCAATATCGCAACTGCTTTGGCGGTTTCAGGATCTTTAATTCCAAAACCTACACATACTGGCAGGTCAGTTAATTGACCAAAACCGGCGAGCTTCTCTTTTACTGCGTCAACATCCAAATGGCCTGCGCCGGTTACACCCTTGAGTGATACGTAGTAGAGAAAACCGCTGGCGTAGGCGGCAATTTTTTGCGCGCGCTCCAGCGTAGTCGTTGGGGCAAGCAGGAAAATATTATCTAAACCCTGCGCGTCAAGTTCACCTTTGAGCACGACTACTTCTTCGGGCGGCAAATCAACCGTTAACAAACCATCAACACCCGCGGCTGCCGCGGCCTTGGCAAATTCGGCGTAACCAAAACGTTCGACCGGATTGGCATAACCCATCAACACAACGGGCGTGGTGTTATTGGTAGCACGGAATTGTTTAACAATGTCGAGTGTGCCGCGCAAACTGATGTGATGTTCAAGCGCACGCTCATGGCCCTTCTGAATGACTGGCCCCTCGGCCATGGGATCGGAAAAAGGGACGCCCAATTCGATCACATCAACACCCTGCTCCACCAAAGCATGCAAGGTAGGCAAAGTGGCTTCGGGATAAGGATCACCATTAACCACGTAGGCGACTAATATTTTTTTGCCCGCCGTTTTGGCTTGGCTCAAATGCTGGGAAATACGACTCATCGACAAATCCTGATGTTATTTGCCACCCAGCGGGCGGCATTTTGAAAACAACCCATTGGTATCTTGAACGGCGTTAAACGGTGATTCCATCCAAACCGGCGACCGTCAAAATATCTTTATCGCCGCGACCAGAAAGATTGGCGATAATGATTTGGTCTTTACTCATAGTCGGCGCCAACTTTTCCACATAGGCCAATGCATGACTGGATTCGAGCGCAGGCATAATACCTTCAGTTTTGGTAATTTTACGGAAGGCGGCCAAGGCCTCATCATCATTGATCGCCACATAATTTTCGCGACCAATATCTCTTAACCAGGAATGCTCGGGGCCTACACCGGGATAATCCAAACCGGCAGAAACCGAATGGGTTTCAATGATCTGGCCGTTTTCATCTTCCATTAAATAGGTGCGGTTGCCGTGGAGCACACCGGGAATACCCTTGTTCAGCGGCGCGGCGTGTTTACCCGTTTCAATACCCAAGCCGCCTGCCTCAACGCCGTACATTGCTACTGATTCGTCAGTGAGGAAAGGGTGGAACAAGCCGATTGCATTGGAACCGCCGCCAACACAGGCAA
>CAIOHY010000428.1 GCA_903858205.1 uncultured Cellvibrio sp. | reverse complement strand
GCTTGTACCTTTAATCGGGGCTTGTGGCTATGCGGATTCTTTTGAGGAGTTGGCTGTTTGGAAAAATGAACACCGTTTGGTTGTTCCCCCATACAGCTTCATCCTTGTTAGCGATTCTGATTGGCTTATTTAAGTCGCGGCGGGGTGCTGCCCGCTCAGTCACCACCACGATCAAGCTATACGCTTTCAATAGTTAACTGGCGTTCCAGTATTTGGTCGCCATGCTGTTTTCTAGGTTGATATCACGGCATTCGAATGTGAGCGTCCAGTAGTTTTCAATGCTCAATTTTGATTCCGTAGGCACCCTTTTGCGAACACAATTCTGATTGCGCGAGAGCTAATTGGCAGCAAAAAAGTGTTAACAAGACAATGCGTTTCATGGATTACTTTTTTCCTTTTAAAATTAGCTAACTCAGCCATGTTTCTCGTTCTTGTTATTTTTTTAGGTTCAGAACCGGGCACGTAGCCTAAGTAGAGAATCGCATTATGACCATGTGTGGATCTTATCGTTGCCATCGTTTTTTTCTGTATTTATCACCAAATGCGATCCACATTAATGGGTTTAATAATAATCCCGCACAAGCCAAAAATAAATTCAATGCTGTGATTAGAATTAGATCAGGTGTTGGCCCACTTTTTTCAAGCACACCAATTTCAGGTGAGTCCTTATCATACCAAACCAGCACTTCTTTACCTAAGGGGTACTTTGACACGATCTCGTTTGAGTTTCCAAAAGAGCGCTCCTTAAAATTGAATAAGTCAGAGACATACTGCTTTCCATTAACTTCATAGCGGTAACTAATCCTGTGATAGTTATGCCTTATTTTTCCTCCGCTCCTCAAAATCTCGGCGCTGACAATTTCCCCCTTGGCTGAACCATTAAGAGTGCTAGTGAAGTATTGATAAGTGCGGATTGGTGCATCATTGTTTAGTGTTATTAGAAATAAAATAAATCCACAAATTGGAAGGCTGGTAATTATCGCGGCTGCTTTCAATAGTTTTACGAACAAAATAAAAATTCCTGTTGTTTTTTAGTGCGGGCGCGTAGCGTGAGGAACGAACCGCAACATGACCGTACATCCGCAAGCACCGAAAAGAGAATTTGAATGTGTTACTTGTGTTGCAAAAGCTGCTGTGAAAAATGAACAAAATCATCTAGGTGATTGGTGATGATATTTTCCACAATCGGTAATAGCAGCGCTTGATAATCGTGAACGGCAATATTGCGGAAGCCGATCATTCGTTTCATGGTCTCTGCAATATTGCTGTCAATCCAATTGGCTTGGGCGAGCAGGGTAAATACATCGCGAGAACTTTGCGGAACGCCAAGGCGCTCAGCGCGAATGAGGTGTTGGCCTACATCCAACGCAGCTTCGCAGGCGCGTTGGATATTGAGAATAGCGGCATCTTGGCGGCTGTAATCAGTAGCGAAATTGGTTCCGGCTTTTGCATATTCTTCGCGCACACGTTTGATACAGCGCTCGATTGTTGCTGCTTTATTGATTAAAACATCATCTGCCATATACAGTACCATCTTCCCGAATTTCATCTAGTAACTCTGCGCGCGCTTCATCCAGTGAGGTTTTCTCACTCAGCACGAACGCCTCAAATAAACCTGCTTGCACATCCTTCGCCCACAAGCGGCGGCCAGTGGTGATGACTTGGTATTGCATCACGGTAGATGCGGCGCGCAGGTCGAGCAAGTCTACCTCGTAACCGAGTTTGTCGGCCAATTGGTTGGCCATTTCAAATAACTGCAAAGGGTCGGCATAACCCGCGACCAATACCGCCAAATCCAAATCGCTTTGGGCGTTGGCCGTGCCTTGCACGCGGCTGCCAAAGGCGTAAATACCGAGTGCATTAGGAAAGGCTTTTTGCAGTTCGG
>CAIOHY010000427.1 GCA_903858205.1 uncultured Cellvibrio sp. | reverse complement strand
GACGACGCTGCGGGCTTGGCGATTGGACAGAACATGACCTCCCAAATACGGGGCATGGAGCAGGCGATTCGCAATGTCAACGATGGCATCAACTTAGTTCAAACTGCAGAGGGTGGATTGAACTCGGTCTCAAACCTGCTCCAACGCATGAGAGAGTTGGCAGTGCAAGCAGCCAACGGGACTTACAGCGGTGTACAGCGTGCCTACCTTCACAAGGAGGCGGAGGCACTTCGCGAACAAATAGACAAGGTTGTAGATACAACCGAATGGAATGGCGTGAACTTGCTTGGCGGCGGTTTTTCCAGACCTATTCAGGTTGGCTCGGATGTTGGTGTGAAGATGGACATCGCCATACCTGAGTTGCCATTCATGTTGCAACCGCAATTCTTAAATGGAAGCTTCGACGCAGGTGTAGCAGGCGCGACCAGCATTCCAGGGTGGACCGCATCAAACCAAAGGATTCGACTTGATGGAACAAGTACGGTGGCAGGATGGCCAACCCCTACCGATCCAACTACCGCACCTGGCGGCGGGATTGAAAGCGCTTTTGGTTCTGGAACATTCAATACTCAATTGTCAGCAAGTACGAGTTCGAATTCAGGGTTATCACTTGAATTGAGCTCAAACTTGAGTGGCGTGGCCAATAACCCCGCGGGAGTTGGGGCAGTGCTGCATGGGCCTGTTGTTTCAAGCAACGCTGCAACATCTCTGACCACAGGCGACACCATATCTTTTGACTGGCGAGCGGAAGGTGGCACCGACGCTTTCGACATTTATGCGTACATTGTCGATACTCAAACCGGACGCACGGAAGAGCTGCTGAACGCCACCGGCACTTCCGCAGCGGACACCCGACCTTGGTCTACCGTTTCTCATACAGTGGCAGCCGCGGGCGAGTACCGGTTCGTGTTCGTATCAGGAAGTTGGGACGCAAACAGAGGGACGGCCGCGGGAGCAAAACTTTTTATTGACAACGTCACAGTCGCAACATCTAGCGGCAGGCGCAGCGATTCAGGGCTTGCCGATATCAATTCCGCTTCCTCTGCCAGCATTGCCCTTGGCACTATTGACACAGCTCTCAACGCTGTAAACAGCGCACGATCGACAATGGGAAGCTACATCGACCGCTTGCTTCACATCGCAGACAACCTTGGCAATGTCTCATCTAACGCTGTCCAGTCACGCAGCACGATTATTGACACTGACTACGCACTTGAAACAACTGCCCTCGCAAAGAATCAAATCATCCAACAGGCGGCCACCGCGATGTTGGCGCAAGCGAACCAGCACCCTCAGGCAGTAATGGCATTGTTAAAGAATTTGAGGGCCTAGTTAACAAACCCGGTCACCAACCCTGGGCCCATTGCTCTCGCGCGCAAGAACTGGGAGTATGTGGATGAATAAGCCATTGAGTTATACTTTTCGTGATTTTTTCTTGCTGCGGTGGTTATTTGAAAGCATTTACAGTGAAACTATTTTCAAAAACATATCAGTTGGTATTGGCCATCTTCCTAGCTTGCAGCTCCTTGAATGCGTTGGCAGCTGACAGTTACGATGCCGCCACCAGCACGCTTACTATCCCCAGTGTGGCTGTGGGGGACACCCTTTACACCAACGTCAAAATTACATTGGGTGCAGTTTTGAGCTTAGGTGCACAAACCCCCACAGAGTCATACGACACCTATAACGCGCTAAATAATCAACTTAGTATTCCAGCGGTCAGCGTAGGTACTAGCAATTACTACAACGTCATTATCACGGTAGGTAATATTTTGAGTGTGGGTGGCTCTTGCGCAGGCGTTGCCACGTGTTATGCCGCCATTGTTGCAGCTTCTAGCAGCTCAAGCGGTTCTAACGCTAAGTACTATGCGCCGTCTCCATTTGTCAATGTGCTGCAACAATCGTATCAAGCCACAAGCTTAGTATCTGCAAGCGCATTGACAACTCGCAGTAGATACATGCTGTCGGACAGCGCTGCCGGAGGAACAACTGGTAATTTTCTGACCATTGGTAGCACTTACAGCGCAAGCACTGGCTACACCATTGAGTCCAGCACGCTGACCAGCGCATCAACGCTTTACAGTTATTTAACCAAGTTGGTCATTGCAGTGTCGGATTCAAGCGGTAATTTTCGACTTGACTCGCACTTGCATCCCAACAACGCCATTGATGCAGATACCAGCGACAACAATAAACTTAAGTTTCGTAATAATTTTGGCAAAGCGTCCGTCACTTACGGATACGTCACATTTAATTTTGACAGCAGCAACAAATTGTTGCAGGCTAAAAAACGCTACAAATACAGTTACGACGCAAGCACCTACGCCGCCACCTATACCGAAGACACCGCCTTTAGTGCCGCCAACTACTATGTCAAGCAAGAAAATGGGGTCTATAAACTCGTTGCAGATGCTGCTTCCGCAACCAAAATTTATTTGTATAACTCCCCGCTTGATTTGAGTATTCCAAGCGACTTTAATCCTGCGTCTATTTCTTTTGTGACCAATGCCGATGTAGCATTTCAATCAGGCTTCAATCCTTCTCAAATTGAAGGGACAACCGGCTCAATCTACAAAAATATGAATTCAAAATACAAGGCGCAAGTTACTTCGGTTGGTTCCAATGCCGATACAAAAACTGCAGCCGACACTCTTCTGGCAACCATTAAATCTACATTGGCGGCCAACGGCGAGTCACTGAGATACGACACTGAGGTCTATTCAGCATACAGAGACGGCTTACTTAAATCAGTGTTGGCCAGTGATACCGCTGCCGACACTGCTCCGGGGCAGAATTTGGTTCCATATGTTTATTTCACTAATGAACAAGACTCCAGTGGCAAATACCACCCATTCATGATCATTACAACTTACGGTAACCCTGCTTGGCCCAATGGGCTGCGGGATATACACCGCCCGCCGGGTCAGAGTTCTGGTAGCCTTGGCTACGGCGAATTAAAGGTGACTCGCTTTTCAAATCTAGGATACGGCTCCAAACGCATTCCAATGAAAGACTATGGCAACGTCACTGTTGTTACGGAAAACGCCATGACGTCTACCTTGTTGAATGACGCGCCCAACACGACGCAAACAGCCGATGTCTACAACTTTGCCAGCATAGGCGACAATGGTGTTTTGATCGATGGTTCAGGCGCTTACCCAGTCTTTAACAATACCTTGGTGCCTGCGCAATCTGCTGGTGAGTTGTCTGCCTACGGCTGCCATGTGGGACAAGGCGGGGGAGGCCCGCACTGCCACGCTGATGGCTATCGAAGTGCCAATCCATTGGCCCTCTACGGCGATTCGGATTACGCCAACAAAACCCATCCACCCCTGATTGGCTTTGGTTACGATGGCATTGCTCTCTTTGGCCGATACAGAACCAGTGACACAGCCATGCTGGGGTTCAGCACAGCCCTGGATAATTTTGGGGCACACAATCACGACAGTATTGGTTATCACTACCATGCGCACACGGTTAGCAACTTTCCCCTTGCCAATTCAACCAAGACTTACACCTTAGAAGTCTTAATGAAAGGTGCATATATCGGCAAACTGAACAGCGTTCCTTGCTTTCTAACGTCATGCACCCAGACGGATTTGAACAAATATGTCTACGGCAACTAATTCAGCCTCCCTCTCGTGTTTATACGGTGTACTGAGCTGCGTTCAACGTCCTAGCCAGTCAAACCCATCCCTGGCGCCAAACACCATCATCTTGCAACTCCCGCCATGCGATGAGCTGCGTGCCCTTTGAGAAAACCGCTTCGATTTCGATAAACACGATCGGGTCGGTGGGCTGTTCGGGCTGAATCACTCGACTGACCAAAAAATGCTTTTGCTTATCCAGAGGATTCACTGCAGTCCACTTGGTCAGCAGCAGTTTTTTGGGGTTCAGCGGGTTCATGCTTCTAAACCCTCAGCGCATGTTTTGCATTTCCCGCGCCACGGCCTCGCCTAGTTCGATCACCGCCATGGCGTAGTAG
>CAIOHY010000426.1 GCA_903858205.1 uncultured Cellvibrio sp. | reverse complement strand
CCATTCATTTTCCAGTTGCCAACCACCAGTTGGCGACGCTTGGCGTTACTTGCTTTGTTCAACAGCAATACCTCCCCCAAAGCGGGCGCCAATGTTAGCTAAGAAGATTTGAACATACAACCAAATCTTCGCTTACACCCTGATTTTTATCTGTTTTTTTGCGCTGGAACCAGCAGTTTCGCCTTGAGAGCCAAGCACCTGAATACAAAGTCTGCGCCTTGGCCGATTTTTAAACACAGATTCTTTATCCCGATCTCTAGCAACAGAACACATCTCGGCTCATGCTAACTGAGAGCTCTTTCTACGGTCGCTGCCAACTCCTGAGCCAACTCTTTAACTTGTTTTTTATCCTCACCTTCGACCATTACGCGCACCACAGGCTCAGTGCCCGAAGGACGCAGAAGAACCCGCCCAGTCCCCGCAAGCTTTTCTTCGGTCAGCTTTACTGCGGCTTGTACTGCGTCATTGCTCGTCAAATCGACGCGCTTGGATATATGCACATTGATCATGACCTGCGGCAGTTTATTCATTCCCTTCTTGATGCGATGCAGCGAATCACCGATGGTGGTGATCGCAAGCAGTACCTGAAGCGCAGCGATGATTCCATCACCTGTCGTAGTGACATTACTGCAAACAATATGGCCCGAATTTTCACCGCCTAACCGCCAACCATTACTGCGCATCATCTCGATAACGTAACGATCGCCAACCTTCGCACGCGCAAAGGGAACGTTGAGTTTTTTGAGGCCCAACTCAAAACCAAAATTGCTCATCAAAGTGCCGACAACACCATCACAACCGCCAGCGTATTCTTGCTGATAAGCGGCAATGATGTAGAGCAGCTCATCGCCATCAACCAACTCTCCTTTGTGATCCACAAAGACTACACGGTCGCCATCGCCATCAAATGCAATACCTATATCTGCACCCAGCTCAACCACCTTTTCCTGAAGCGCTTCAGGCTTGGTTGAGCCACAACTGCGATTAATGTTGGTGCCATTAGGCTCAACAAACAGTGAAGTAACATGGGCGCCCAATTCAGTGAATACATCAGGTGCGATGTTATAGGTTGCACCATTAGCACAGTCCAGAACGATATGCATGCCCTTGAGATTGAACCCCCAAGGCATGGTGCCCTTACAGAATTCAATATAGCGACCGGATGCATCCGCGATGCGACGAGCCTTACCCAGTTTTTCGCCCGTAGACATGGGCTTTTCTAGCTGTGCTTCAATCAGCGTTTCCAGCTCATCCGGAAGTTTGCTGCCATTGCCACCAAAAAATTTGATTCCATTATCGACATAGCTGTTGTGCGATGCGCTAATCACTATCCCCGCCTGAGCCTTAAACGTGCGCGAAAGATAAGCAACCCCAGGGGTAGGCATTGGGCCAAGCAAACCGACATCAACACCGGCGTTAATCAATCCAGCTTGCAAAGCGGACTCAAACATATAGCCGGAAATGCGCGTGTCTTTACCAATCAAAATCATGTTTTGACCATCAAAGCGATCCTTGAGCACGCAGCCAGCCGCCCAACCTAACTTGAGCATAAAATCCGGGGTAATGGGGAACTCACCCACCAAACCACGAATACCATCAGTACCAAAATACTTGCGAGACATAATTCCTTACTCCGCTGACAAAAAATGCGCTGTGACTATTCGTTCACAGCAGCGAGAACCTTTAATACATCTACCGTAGCTGCAACATCATGTACACGAATAATGGCAGCACCGCGTTCAGCAGCCAACATTGCCAACGCCAAACTGCCGGGTAAACGCCCATCAACCGGACGATTAAGCAACTGTGCAACCATAGACTTGCGTGACATCCCCACCAACAAGGGATAACCCAATTCACCCAATTCCGGCAGCCGCCGCAAAAGCGCGAGATTATGCGCGAGTGTTTTGCCAAAGCCAAATCCAGGGTCGAGAATAATTCGCTCCGACGGAATACCCTGTGCGAGACAAGCCGCTACGCGTGCGCGTAAAAAATCACTAACATCTGCAATCACGTCGTCGTAGTGTGGATTTTGCTGCATGCTCTCGGGCTGCCCCTGCATATGCATCAAACATACGGGCAAACCGGTAGTGGCGGCAGCAAGCAATGCACCTTCACGCTGAAGAGCCCGCACATCATTAATCAATCCTGCGCCTTTTTTTGCCGACTCGGTAATCACGCTCGCAGTGCTGGTATCGACCGACACTAATGCACCCAGTTTATCGACCAATGCCTCTACCACAGGCGCAACGCGATCCAACTCTTCTTGCTCAGATACCGTTACGGCGCCCGGCCGTGTTGATTCCCCACCAACATCAATTATCTGCGCCCCTTCTGCCAACATCTGTTCTGCGCGACGCACAACCAAATCCAAACTAAGCGCGCTATCGGCGTAATAATTACCGCCGTCGGAAAAGGAGTCGGGCGTCGTATTGAGGATTCCCATCACGACAGGACGAGCGAGATCAAGGTGATGCCTGCCGCAAATTAGAGTGGTTTTATGGGGATGGGATAGCATTCAAATGCCCAAACTATTTTGTAGTGGTTAAAACTGACAGAGGGGAAAACAATAACCCCGAGCAAGCCCGGGGTTATTGTTGACACGAGTGTGAAAAATTAATGCGTATTGGCTGGACCACCAATAGGACCCGCAGGAGTTTCACCGGAGGCATCCTTATCGCGCAAATGACTATTAAAGTCATCGTCGTTCCACTCGCGAGGAGGACGTACTTTACGGCGCGCCATCAAATCGGCGACCTGCTCGGCATCGATGGTTTCATATTCCATAAGTGCATTTTTCATCGACTCAAGAATATCGCGATTATCCTCAAGAATTTTAGTGGCGCGCGCATAGCAGTCATTAATAATTCGGCGCACCTCTTCATCGATATTGCGCGAAGTGTCATCAGAGTATTGTTGAGTTGCCATACCCGGATAAGCACCCTCTTCCTCACCATAATGCAGTGGACCCAATTTGGCGGACAAACCCCACTTGGTCACCATATTGCGCGCCAATTGGGTAGCACGCTCAATGTCGTTAGAAGCTCCCGTCGTAACACCATCGATTCCCAACGTCATTTCTTCTGCGATACGACCACCAAAAAGCGTACACAAGCGCGATTCTAATGAACGCTTACTGTAACTATACTTGTCTTCTTCAGGCAGGTACTGGGTAACGCCTAAAGCGCGACCACGGGGAATAATAGTCACTTTGTGCACTGGATCATGCTCGGGCACTACGCACCCAATGATGGCATGACCAGCTTCATGGTACGCCGTGTTTTCTTTTTCTTTCTCGCTCATCACCATGGATTTGCGCTCTGCGCCCATCATGATTTTATCGCGTGCCTTTTCAAAGTCTTCCATGGTAACTAAACGCTTATTTCCGCGTGCCGCCATCAATGCAGCCTCATTAACAAGGTTGGCCAACTCTGCGCCAGAAAACCCCGGCGTTCCGCGCGCAATCACCGATGCACTTACGCGATCTTCAAGCGGCACTTTGCGCATATGAACTTTCAAAATTTGTTCGCGTCCGCGAATATCAGGCAAACCAACATAGACCTGACGATCAAAACGACCAGGGCGAAGCAATGCTTTATCGAGCACATCGGCACGGTTAGTGGCGGCGATAATGATTACGCCGTCGTTCCCTTCAAAACCATCCATCTCAACCAACAGCTGGTTCAGGGTTTGCTCACGCTCATCATGACCACCCCCATGACCGCCACCACGATGACGCCCTACGGCATCAATTTCGTCAATAAAAATGATGCAGGGTGCCTGCTTTTTAGCCTGCTCAAACATGTCCCGGACGCGACTCGCACCCACACCTACAAACATCTCGACAAAATCTGAACCTGAGATGGAGAAAAACGGAACTTTTGCTTCTCCAGCGATTGCTTTTGCCAACAGAGTTTTACCAGTGCCTGGTGGGCCAACCATCAATACACCACGAGGAATCTGGCCACCCAAACGTTGAAATTTAGTTGGGTCACGCAGGTACTGGACCAGCTCCTGCACCTCTTCTTTAGCTTCATCAACACCTGCCACATCGGCAAAAGTCGTTTTGATTTGATCTTCACCTAGAAGGCGCGCTTTGCTTTTACCAAAACTCATGGGGCCGCCTTTACCACCCGCCCCACCCTGCATTTGACGCATGAAAAACCAGAAAACAGCGATGATAATCAGAATGGGAAAGCTGGCCACGAGTAGTTGATTGAGCAAACTGGGTTGCTCAACCTCGCGCCCCTTGATCACTACGTTGTGATTGTAGAGATCATCAATCAATTTGGGATCCTGAATGTTGGGACGGATCGTCTTAAACGGTGTGTTGTCTCTATAAATCCCCTCGATAACCAAACCATCAATAGTTACCTCCTGCACCCGATCATCGCGCACACTGGAGATAAAATCGGAGTAGTTGAGTGTGTTGCTAGAGGATTGTTTGTTGAAGCCCTCAAAGACACTGAAAAGGACGACCGCAATCACCAGCCAAAGCACGAGATTCTTGGTTATATCGTTCAAGGAAAATTCCTCACTGTTACATCAAATTTATTAATGGCTGGCAGCAAAAGCCGTAACTACCGACTCCCCATACTTAAGCTCTGGATCGAAGAGTAGATACTTACACATTTAGCGGGTGAAATCGTCGAATTTTTCACAGCTTAACGCCTTTTTGACGCTTGAATCAGATTTTCAAGGAAAGTATAGACATCTTGAAAGTGACAAAGCAGGATACCTGAGGCGAGCCGCAACACAAGCTTTTCTATGCTGGTCATGTGGGGGCTTGTGCTCAAATTGCAAGACCCCGTCGGCAAATCCTATCACAACGGCCAGAAAAACCACTCATCCCTATAGCAGTCACATCGGCTAAACCCAAACGCCTTTAGCCAGAATAGGGTAGAATACCTGCCACTATTTTTCCCGAATCTTCAAGGTAATTTTATGCCGATCAATCCAGAGCGCAAAAAACAATTTCGTACTATTGGACACAAGCTTAATCCTATTGTGACCATTGCCGGCAATGGCCTTAGCGACGGCGTCCTCTCTGAGCTTAATCGCGCACTCGACGACCACGAACTCATCAAAGTAAAACTGGCTATTGCCGAACGCGACGAGCGCAAAGGCGTTGTTGCCGAGCTCGTAGCGCTGCCGAATGTTGAACTGATCCAGGAAATTGGGAAAGTGGTTTTGCTCTATCGCCACAATAAACGTGCGAACCCAAAGCTTTCAAACGTTCAGCGTTAGTCACGCCTTAAAAATCCGCACTAAACAACATTACCTGCCATTGCTGCCCCAGGATCATCGAACGCCTATAGCGGCAGCATAAACACAGACCCATCGATTTTTTATTCTTAACCACAACAACCCTTTTTACATATTGGCGATTAATTCGGCGTTCGCTTTAACAGCCCCAAATGCAAGCATTACTGATTCGAAAAATGCACGATGCTTCTCGGGCTGCGACTAGTTATTTAGAGGGCATGGGGTCGACCAGTAATTGCGGATCAACGCGCTCTTCAAACCAGTTCATTCGCCAATCCAAATGAGGGCCAGTAGCGCGACCGGTTTTTCCTACCTGGGCAATCGCCTGCCCCTGCAAGATATCATCACCTTTCTTGACCAGAATTTTACTTAGATGAATAAAGGTCGATGACAGCCCATGGCCGTGATCGATAATTAATGTTCCGCCCGAAAAAAACATGTCCGGGTGAACCAGTGTCACTACACCACCGGCAGGCGCTTTTACTAAAGTACCTGCGGGTTTGGCGATATCAACACCGTAATGCGGTGAGTTGGGCACCCCGTTATAAAAACGTTGGCTGCCGTAAACGCCTGTTACCGGCCCTACTAATGGCCACTCAAATTTTTGAGCGAAAAAGGTAAGCGGTAAATCACCTTTGCGTGCGTCGGCCGCCATTTGTGCTTCGCGCTTGGCGCGCTCAACTTGTGCTGGATCGGGCTCTACCGTTTGCTGCGGAACGCCGGTTACTTTTTTAATATTGTAAGTACGCGCTTTCACGTCAAAGCGATGTTCTTGACGAGCACCTACCCTGTCAATCGTGATAATCGTTGCTGTTTTCTCTGCGTCGCGGCCAAAACCAATGACAAACTCACCCGCCGGAGAAATCTGCAATTGTTTGCCGCGATATTCCACCAAAGTGCCCTGCGATACCTTGCCAATAATCACCCCGCCCTGCTGCCAGTCGCCAGTTAATTCCAGTGCTGAAGACGCCATGCTGGCCAAAATAAGTAAAAGAAACATCGTAATCGATTGTAGTTTCACCATTAACTCCAGAGGCGATAGGTAAATTTTGGACAAAAAAAACGGCAGACTAGCTGCCGTTTTCTCTACTTATGCGCACTTAGATAATCTTATCGTCAACGCGTAAAATTTTCATGGTGTTGGTACCGCCCAACAGGGTGGTGTCACCACTTGAAACAATAACGAAGTCGCCATTAACCAAGGTGCCCTGCGCTTTCAATAAATCGATCGCGCGAACAAAATCGTCGGCACAAGGAACGCTATCAGTATCGAACGCGATTGGCTGCACACCGCGATACAAAGCCACTTTACGTTGCGTGCTCACGTGCCGTGAGAACGCAAAAATAGGCAGTTGTGAACCAACGCGGGACATCAAACGCGGCGTGCTGCCCGATTCGGTAAAGCTAATGATCGCTTTCACGCCTTTCAAATGGTTGGCAGTGAACATCGAGGCCAATGCAATTGACTCATCGACACTACTGAAGGCCTGATCCATACGATAATTATCAAAACTGGCGGTAGGATGTTTCTCAGCACCGAGGATAATGCGCACCATCGCCTCGACCGTCTCAACCGGGAAATTACCCGCAGCGGTTTCAGCCGAGAGCATTACTGCGTCAGTACCATCAAGTACGGCGTTAGCCACATCGAATACTTCTGCACGGGTTGGCAGTGGGCTATTTATCATCGACTCCATCATCTGAGTCGCGGTGATAACGGTTTTATTCAGTGCGCGTGAACGTGCGATGATGCGTTTTTGTACACCGATCAGCGCTGCATCCCCAA
The DNA here is from genome assembly GCA_903858205.1 of uncultured Cellvibrio sp. GTDB lineage: Bacteria > Pseudomonadota > Gammaproteobacteria > Pseudomonadales > Cellvibrionaceae > Cellvibrio. The sequence goes on along the minus strand of CAIOHY010000426.1, from coordinate 7,040 downwards.
TCTCAACGCCCAAGTCGCCGCGCGCAACCATCACGGCATCACTGGCCATGATAATGCCATCAAGTGTTTCATCATCCGCTACCGCTTCGGCGCGCTCAACCTTGGAGACTAAACCAGCGCGACCGCCCGCTGCCTCCATCAATTTACGCGCAAAGTTCATATCATCGGCCGAGCGAGGGAATGAAACCGCAAGATAATCGACATCGATTTCTGCAGCAGTTTTTATGTCGGCGATGTCTTTTTCAGTGAGCGCAGGCGCGGTAAGGCCACCGCCTTGGCGATTGATGCCCTTGTTGTTCGACAAAGGACCCGCCACTTTGGTGGTGGTATAAATGCGAGTGCCTTCGATTTTGTCAACGGTCAAGACCACACGGCCATCATCGAGCAACAATACATCGCCGGGCTTACAGTCATTCGGCAATTCTTTGTAATCGATACCTACTTGTTGTTGGTTGCCTTCATCGCGCCCTAGCGACGCATCCAACACAAATTTGTCGCCCACTTTGAGATGGATTTTTCCTTCAGCAAAACGAGCAACACGAATTTTTGGCCCCTGAAGGTCGCCCAACACCGCAACAAAACGATTATGTTTGGCAGCCAATTCGCGCACCAGTTCTGCACGGCGCTTGTGGTCTTCCGGCGAACCGTGCGAGAAGTTCAAGCGAACGACATCTACACCCGCCAGAATCAATTTTTCCAACACTTCGGCTGATTCAGAAGCTGGCCCCAAAGTACTGACGATTTTTGTACGTCTTAACATGATGGGCTCTCTTATTTAGCGGACATAAGTGCAAGGGTGTTATCCAACATACGGTTGGAGAAACCCCACTCGTTATCGTACCAAGCCAAGACTTTTACCCACTTGCCATAAACTTTGGTTTGCAGTGAGTCATAGTTGGATGAGTGTGGGTTGTGATTGAAGTCGATTGAAACCAGAGGCTCATCAACGAAAGCCAAAACACCCGGCATTTCAGTTTCAGCGGCTTTTTTCATCGCAGCGTTAATTGCTTCAACGCTTACGTCTTTTTCTACCAGTACGTTTAGGTCAACCAGAGACACATTGATCGTTGGAACGCGTACGGAAATGCCATCCATCTTGCCTTTCAATTCTGGTAGCACCAAACCAACGGCTTTTGCAGCACCAGTAGTGGTTGGAATCATGGACTGAGTAGCTGAACGCGCACGGTAAATATCTTTGTGGAATACGTCAGACAATACCTGATCATTGGTGTAGGAGTGAATAGTGGTCATGGAGCCTTGAACGATAGTGAAATTATCGTTCAACACTTTGGCGACTGGCGCCAAACAGTTAGTCGTGCAAGAAGCGTTAGAGATAATGGTGTCAGTCGCTTTCAACACTTTGTCGTTTACGCCAAATACCACGGTTGCATCTACATCAGTACCTGGCGCGGAAATGATGACTTTTTTCGCACCAGCGGCCAAGTGCAAACCAGCCTTTTCTTTACTGGTGAATATACCGGTACATTCGTAAACCACATCAACATTCAATTCGCCCCAAGGCAATTTGGCAGGATCGCGTTCGGAAGTAATGCGAATAGCATCGCCGTTGACGAACATAGTGTCGCCTTCAAACTTGACGGTGCCGTTAAATTGGCCGTGAACCGAATCATATTTGGTCAGATGGGCATTGAGGTGCGCATCGCCCAAATCATTAATACCAACGATTTGGATTTGGTTGCGCTTACCTGATTCATACAAAGCGCGCAGTACATTGCGACCGATACGACCGTAACCGTTAATTGCCACTCTAATCATTACATTCTCCTAAGTAAGCTGTTCACTGATTTTTTTGCTGTAGGGGCGCTGCGTGCGGCGCCCTATTCTAATGTTTGTTGCAATGACAGGGCGCAGCAAGCGGCGCCCTAGGTTTAGCTGCGGGGCAAGCTGGCTGCTTCCCGTGCCAAACGCTCGATTTCATCCCAGCGCCCGGCTTTCATCAATTCCTTCGGCGCCATCCAGGTACCACCAACACAATGCACGTTAGGCAGCGCCAGATAGCTTGGTGCTTTAGCTAAATCAATACCACCTGTTGGGCAGAAAGTAATCTGCGGCAAAGGACCGGCTATTGACTTCAACATAGGTACGCCACCGGCTGCTTCAGCAGGGAAGAATTTCTGATGGGTAAACCCTTGCACGTAAAGATTCATTGCTTCCGTTGGTGTAGCAACACCAGCCAGTAATGGCACCGGGCACGCTTTTGCTGCTTCGATCAAGGCGGGGGTTGTGCCTGGGCTCACCAAAAAGGTTGAGCCGGCTTTTACCGCTTTTTCCAAATCTGCTGGAGTAATAATCGTGCCCGCACCGATAACGGCATCATCGGGCAAGTCCTCTACCATGGCACTGATAGCATCCAAAGCACAGGGGGTGCGCAGGGTAATCTCCAACACTTTCAAGCCGCCGTTATAAAGCGCTCTGGCCAAAGGCACAGCATCTTCAATACGCTCTACCACCATAACGGGCACGACTGGCGCTACTCTGACAATTTGATCGATAGTTAAAGCCACTGTATGTCCCTCGTTGTTCAAAAAAGTTCGAAAAATTAATCTGCAGGAAAATCAACTTACTGCAGATCAGTTCGGAATCCGGAAAAAATCAAGGCGCCCAGTAAACCACAACCGGGACTTTTTGCTGTTGCAACACTGCACGAATCGGCATTTCTTTTACATCGGTGCCGGCCTGAGCGGCACGTAATACGGCCAATTTTTCATCACCAGTCAGCAGCAGCACCAGTGTCTTGGACCGCAGCAAGCCGGCCAGTGTCAGAGTCATACGCTCAGTGATCGCACCGGTTACTTCACTTTGTATTGCGGTAATCGCTGCACACAATTGCCCGGACTCCGGACTCAATGCTTCATCCAACCCCGGCGCATGAGGGAAAAGTGATGCAGTGTGGCCATCGGAACCCATGCCGAGAATGGTGACATCAAAAGGCTGCGCTAATTGTTGATAAGCACTTTCGCAATCATCCAGGCCTTCGGCCGCCGTTTCCGCAGAGTTTTTCATGCCGACCAGATTGGCCACTGCGGCTTTATTTTGGATAAGGTGTTTTACAGTAAAGGCTTCATTGCTCTTATCGTGCGCAAATTCCACCCAGCGCTCGTCAACCAAGGCGACATAAACTGACTCCCAATCCAGATCGGAATTGCTCAAGGCTTTGTAAAGCGGTTCAGGCGTACTTCCGCCTGACACCATGAAAGTCGCTTCACCGCGATCTTCAATCGCCTCGCGCAGCGCTGACTCACACTCTGCTTGCAGCGCAGCAATCATCTCCGCACGGCTATCAAATAAACGCTCGGTTACCATTCTTGATCGGCTCCAGACAAGACTTCGTCAATCGAGAACCAGCGACGACGATCACTTGCCATCAGCTGAGCAGAAGCTTGTGGGCCCCAGCTTCCTGCCATATACCCGTGTGGTTTGTTTTCCGGACGCTGCCAGGCTTCAATAATCGGGTCAATCCAGGCCCAGGCGGCATCCACCTCGGCGCGGTGAATAAACAAACTGGCATCACCAGCGGCGGCGTCCAACATCAAACGCTTGTAGGCATCTGAATAGAAATCTTTGTAAGTGTCCGCAAAATTCAGATTCAGTACGACGGGGCGCAAGTGCGTCTCATGTTTCTCCAGATCCTTGGACACCATAATAATCTTGATGCTCTCTTCCGGCTGCAGACGGATAATCAACCGGTTAGGCGTGGCCACCCCAGCAGACTCCGGATACACACGGTGAGCGACATCTTTATATTGAATCACGATTTCAGCAAAGCGCTGCTTCATGCGCTTACCAGTACGTAAGTAAAAAGGCACATTAGCCCAGCGAGAATTGTCGATATAAGCGCGAATGGCCACAAAGGTCTCGGTGTTACTGGCCTGCCCCAATTCATCCAGATAGCCAGGAACCGATTTACCGCCCATTTCACCGGCAACATACTGGCCGCGCACAGTGTTGTACTTGACTGTGTTGCCGTTCAAGGGACGCAGGTTTTCCAACACCTTGAGCTTCTCAGCGCGGATACGCTCGGCCGTCATCTTGTTCGGTGATTCCATCGCCACCAGACATAGCAATTGCAGAATGTGGTTTTGCACCATATCACGCAGCGCGCCTGCACCGTCGTAGAAACTGGCCCGGCCTTCAAGGCCAACCGTTTCAGAGATGGTGATTTGTACGTGATCAATGGATTTCGCGTCCCACAGATGTTCAAACATGCCATTCGCAAAACGCAATGCCAGCAGGTTCTGAACCGTTTCTTTGCCAAGATAATGATCGATGCGGAAGATGGCATCTTCGTGAAAGTACTCTGCGATTTGGCTATTAATTTCCTCGGCTGTCTTGGCGTCATAGCCCAGTGGTTTTTCTACGACTACACGGGATTTCGCCGTAATAAGACCTGTTTCATGGAGGTGTTTACAGCAAACACTGAAAACCGACGGAGGCGTAGACAGATAGAACACGCGTTGGCTATTGCCGCCCGTGTTCAGTAATTGCGCCAAAGCATCCCAGTGCTCGTCTTTTGTACCTATGTCAACAAATACCGGAAAGAGACATTTCGCAAATGCATCCCAAGCGGCAGCATCAAACTCATCTGAGTTGAGATGCTTTTCCGCAGCATCACGCACCTTGTCCTTGTACTCGGCAACCATTTGAGTATTGCGACAGGTTGGAATAATGCGCGAACCGGCAGCCAAAGAGCCTTCGCGATGAGCGCGATAGAGGCCAGGAATCAATTTGCGCAGAGCCAAATCACCAGCGCCACCAAAGATGACAAAATCAAATGCTTCAAGCATGAGGGGTAATCCTGTTTGTGAATCTTGAAAAGTGGATTTACTTTTTATAAACGAAGACCCCGAACACAGGTTCGGGGTCCAATATCTAACGGGTGTTTACCAGTTAAACACAGTAGCTCCTTCTTCGGCCAATCCAACAGCGGCACGTAAAGGTGCGAACAATTCGCGCCCCATGCCATAGTGAACAGCTGATAAATCACATTGCGCAGACTGGCGCGTGCTTAGCTCTTCATTACCAACCAACAGTTGCAGGGTGCCGGCTTCGGCATCCAGCTCAATCATATCGCCGTCGTTAATAAGACCAATGACGCCATTATCCAATGCTTCCGGAGTCATGTGGATTGCGGCAGGAATCTTGCCTGAAGCGCCCGACATACGACCATCAGTTAACAAGGCCACTTTAAAGCCCCGATCCTGCAAAACACCCAATGGTGGGGTCAGCTTGTGTAATTCTGGCATACCGCAGGCTTTGGGCCCTTGGAAGCGCACAACCGCGACAAAATCTTTTTCTAATTCACCACGCTTGAATGCGGCCTGAAACTCTTCTTGGGAGTGGAACACTTGGGCTGGCGCAATCACTTTGCGATGCTCTGGCTTGACGGCAGACACCTTGATTACGGAACGCCCTACATTGCCTTTAAGTAAACGCATTCCGCCTTCGGGTGCAAAAGGTTTGGCCACTGGACGCAACACGGTATCATCCAAGCTTTCTGATGCTGCATCACGCCAGACGATTTCGCCATTCTCAAGTACCGGTTCTTTAGTATAGGGAAGCAACCCCCCCTCTCCCATCATGGTTTTCACATCATCATGCAATAAACCGGCAGCGCGCAATTCTCGCACAAGGAAGCCGATGCCGCCGACTGCTTGGAATCGATTGATATCAGCCAAGCCGTTAGGATAGATTCGGCACATCAGAGGAATAATATCCGAGATGTCAGACAAGTCTTGCCAATCGATCTGAACACCCGCAGCACGAGCAATCGCAACGATGTGCATGGCGTGATTTGTTGAGCCACCGGTTGCCATCAAACCAACTATGCCGTTGACGATGGCTTTTTCCGTAACAATGTCCGAAAGAGTGACCAAGTCACGGGTAATATTCGCCAGCTGGTGAACGGATGCGCGAGTCAGTGCCTCCCGCATTGGCGTGTAAGGGTTGATAAAAGTACTGCCGGGCAAATGGACACCCATGATTTCCATCAGCATCTGGTTGGTATTGGCGGTACCGTAGAAAGTACAGGTTCCGGCGCTATGGTAAGAGGCGCTTTCAGCCGCCAGAAGCTCTTTTCGGCCTATTTTACCTTCCGCAAAGAGTTGGCGCGCTTTTGCTTTTTCCGCATTAGGTAAGCCCGGCGTCATCGGACCCGCGGGGATGAAGATAATAGGAAGCTGACCGAACGACAACGCGCCCATCATCAACCCCGGTACGATTTTGTCACACACACCTAAGCAGATGGCACCGTCAAACATATCATGCGAGAGCGCAATGGCTGTGCTCATTGCGATTACATCGCGACTGAAAAGCGACAGCTCCATACCAGGAAACCCCTGGGTGACACCATCACACATCGCTGGCACACCACCGGCCATCTGAGCGGTCATGCCCTTCTCTTTAGCCGCCGCTTTAATTGGCTCAAGATACTCACCATAGGGCACATGAGCAGAAAGCATTTCGTTATAGGCGTTGACAACGCCTAGATTAGGCGCCTGACCTTCAGCTAAGGCTTCTTTATCGGATTTATTGCAGGCCGCAAAACCATGAGCGAGATTAGCGCAACCTAGATTATGTCGCACAGGACCTTTTCTGCGGAACCGATTAATGCGTGCGAGATAGGCGGCACGGGTATCGCGGCTGCGGGAAATAATTCGTTCGGTAATTTCAACAAGTCTTGGATCTGTGCTTAGTACGTCAGTCATGGGAATACCATTGCTCGTGTGGCTGAATCTATCGCAAACCCGCAGATTTGCGCACAAATGCGCCAGGGTGCTCGGCCCGACGCTCTAGTTGTGAATCTCTCGGCTAACAATTGCTTACTTTGCTTTAGCGCGCTTGTAGAAATCTATCAGGTTGCGGGTTGAAGCATCATGTTTTGGATTGGTTTCTTTCCCCAAATCCAATTCCGGTTGGATTCCAGCGGCAAGGACTTTGCCCAACTCCACCCCCCATTGATCAAATGAGTGAATGCGCCAAATGATACCTTGAACAAAAATTTTGTGCTCATAAAGCGCGAT
>CAIOHY010000425.1 GCA_903858205.1 uncultured Cellvibrio sp. | reverse complement strand
TCGGTTAATCTCTCGGTCGCTGATCAAACTGCAAGGTCTATAACTACAAATATTATTCGTCAAAAATACAAGTCGGGTCCCCAGTGCCAGGTGCTTATGACGGTACCAACCGCGGACATCAACAATCGGGCCGATATATGGAAGCTTTGCTTCGCAAGAAAAGACGGTTCCGTTGAATACACGGGGCCGGTATATGCTGTCCCGCCGAGTAGCGAACAACCTGGAAAAAATAAGGCCGCGGTGACCTCGGTGGGTATTACTCAGCAGCTACCCTGGGGCCCGGTTCTAACGGTGGTTGATACTTCGACCTACAATAAAACATATTATTCGACGATGGGCAATTCTTACAGTTACGACGCAGCCTGGACCTCAAGTCTATTTGCATCGCTTTCAATTCCGTTGCCAGGGACGAAAGGTTTTGGTCCGTTAGCGCCGGCAGACTATTCTGTGAAGCTTGCGCAGATAAACAATCAACGCGGTTTTTGGGACGTCAAAGCGGCCATCAATAATATTCTCTTAGAGATTGATCTGGCGTATTGGAACCTTGTTTCAGCTGCCGAAAACCTTGCGGTGATTATTGAAAATACCAGGCTGCTCGGATTGCTGGAACCAAGCTTCAGTCGCCGCTATGAACAGAAATTGATGACTAGTTTTGACAAATTGCAGTTCGATAGCGAAATCGCACAGGCAAAATTAGACGAAGAATTGGCGTTAGACAATTACTATCGGGCGTCGACTGCATTGGCGGGCATGCTCACAGACAAACCGGAGGAGGTGTTTGATTATATTTTATTGCCGGTCGGATTTTCATACGACTATTCAGGGTTAACAACTCCACTCGTTGGCGAAGTACAGGAAATTGCCTTAAAAAAACGGCCTGAAATTAGTGCGCAAAAGTTGGACCTCGAGGCCAAAAATTTGAATCTCTATTTTTCAGAAAACCGGCTCCTTCCGGACGTGCGTTTCAACATCTCTGGCACATTTAGTCAGAATGGGAGCACTTATGGGTATAAGGATATTGCTCGGTCATTGGAAGGACTGGCATCTCCAGATGCAATCGCCGTAAACACCAGCATAGCGCACACATCCGCGCTGGGAAGGCGTTCTGACAAAGCTAATTTAAGGGTGGCAGAAGTTAACGTCGTTGCGGGTAATTATTCTGTGAGGGGCCTCAAGAACAGTGTGAAGCGGCAAGTCAGTGACGCTCATGCCGGCTATATGAGCGCAAAGAACCGATTAGCAGATGCAGGTGATGCACTTGCAATTTCCGAGTTAGCCTATCAGCTGTTAGAAACAAAATTTAAAATTGGTGAGAACGTGAGTCAAGTCGAACTGAACCGCAACAGGCGCGCCCTGGTTTCTGCGAAGCGGGCGGTGAGTGCGGCGCAGATTGACATACGGATAATGGAATCCCGGCTGATGGCTGCCCAAGGTAATATGACAGAGCGTTATTTTATAAAAAATGCCGAAAATCAATTTGAGCAACGTCGTATCGCAACATTAGAAGCAAATAATGTTCTTAAATATTTTCGTAATGAAATTAATTAAAAACCAGGAATCGAGATGAAGATAGGTGTATTGGCACAATCAGCTAGTAAAGAGTCCGCCGGGCTCGTTTCATCAATAGAAAAAATTTCAGGCTGTGCGTGTCCAGTTTTTGATATATCCGATTCTTCTGGAGCCACCGTTCAGTTGGATCAAACCGGTGTTGTTTGGAATGGTTCTCATCTGCAGGAATTCGATAAGCTGGTGATCCTTGGTTTTGAATACCAGGATCCCTTGATACCCCGTGCGGTGGTGAGCGCCGATTGGAGTATTTGGCAGATAGATTATGTGGTCGATCAGCAGTATTACAGTTTTATTTCGAGTGTCTTGAGAGATCTCGAACGCCGTGGCGTTTGCATGGTGAATAAATGGGATTCGTTAAAATATAATTTTTCAAAAGCACTTCTTTTGTCCAGATTGCAGGAAAGTGGATTCCTCTTGCCGCAGTGGTTATGTAGTAATGAGATGTCTGTTGTAGAGAAATTCTGTGCCGATGAAAAGCAGGTGATCTGGAGACCTAACAACGGTCGGGCCGCGTGGCAGTTATTCTTGGACAAGCAACGTTTATACTGTGTTGACCCATCCAAAGCACCTGTTCTTATTGCGAGTCATCCTGGTTTCCAGTTGCAACGGGCGTTTGTTTGTGGCACGGAGGTTTTGATGGCGTTGCACTGTTCATCCCCCTACGCTGCAGATTTTGAATACATGGAACAGGTTTGGTGTTGTGATTCGACTGCAGTGGCGGCGGAGTTGGCCGCCGCAGTAGCAGCCACTGGCGCAACTTGGGCGCAGGTGCTGTATACCGAGATTGATGGGCGCCCGTGTATTTACGATATTGATACGGATCCAAAATATGGTTGGTTGCCGCTAGAATTTAGAAACTACCTAAACCATCGCTTGGCGGAGCAGTTGCTCGAGATACCGGTAACGACCATCGCTCCTTTGGGAAGCACGGCGCGAGTTGAAAGAGATTCTTTATTTGTTAGGAGGATGCTGGTGACCCTGCATGAACTTGAAGCAAATAAATACGCAACTTCCTGAGTGTCATAAATAGCGGTTCCAAGCAAAAAAGTTATCGGTATATGTGGTTTAGGGTTTAATTTATATTTCCAAGGAATTGTGGTTGAGGGACGCAAAGTGCCGGGCAGCTGGTGGATTAGTCCACCAGCTTATACGCTGGGATATTCGACGAAGAGATATTGTCAAGAAGCGTGTTGGGTGCCTCTTGTTATGTGGTTTTTTTTGTTTTTTTGAGAACATTCTAAGAGTGAAATTATGATGA
>CAIOHY010000424.1 GCA_903858205.1 uncultured Cellvibrio sp. | reverse complement strand
CAATATGTAAATGAGAATTATTATCATAAGTCTTCAAAAATAAATCGAAAGCCTCTATTGCAAGATTTGGATTTTTTTGTGGCACTAATCTTCCGACAAATATAAAATCATTCTCTCTATTTGATTGTTTATTACGGAAGAAAAAAGATGCTGATACAAATAGCTAGAGCACAATATGTTTTCACAGGATCTAACAACGCTAAAACCTGTCGAACAGACTAAATCTTTTACATCCTTATCGACAAAATAGTGAGACATTAGATTTGGTCTAACGGTTGCAATCAGAACATCCCCTTTTTTTAATACCCGTCTGGCTCTTGATGGGGCAGTTTGGAAAACACACCGAATTGTGCCTGCAAGAACTCCCCTTGAAACTTGTTCAAGCGATATATATTCAAATTCATAATCTGAGGATGTTGTTGAGTCCAAGTTATCAGGATCAACATGCGCAATATCTTTTACTATACCAATCTCCCAATCCCCCGGAATTTCCCCCAGCTCAGTTTGTTTGTAACCTGTATTGAGTTGATCGAAAGGTGGTAAGCGTTTTTTGCCGGTGAGGAGTTGTTGCATGGCGGCGGTTTTGATGGCGCTTTTTTTGTTGATGAGTTTTTCTAAGGCAGCGATTAGGGCATCGACATCGGATAGCGCGTTGGCGATGGCGGTTTGTTCTGGCGCACTGGGTATCGGCAACGGAATTGAAATTAATTTTTCACGAGTGAGATGCGCAATACTTGTCTGCGAAACATAATCATCAATTAATCTTTGATCAGTCCAATAACGAAAATATGCCGACATTAAACTCGGCTTGAATCCGTGCAATGAGCGAAGTCGATGAAGTGCTTTTTGGTAATAGCATTCTTCTATTTCCCCCTCCCATATTGCAGAACGCCCGACTTCACCACCCTCGCAAACAAGTAAGTCACCAACGTTGAGTCGGAACGCTTTTAAATCTGTTGGTGTCATCCGCATCGTTGGTAAATTTTGAACATCAATGAAACCCCATTGAACGGATTTGTTTCCCAAATATGGTTTTTCTATTCCAATATTTTTATCGGCATCAAGCATTTTTCCTAGCTTTACTTCGAACTCTGACCCTATAGTTGAAACCTTCCAATCCTCAGGAATAACCCCAACCTCAGTCTGTTTATATCCCGCCGGCACTTCATTTAATTGAGAATGGAAAGTTGAGAGTTGAGAGTGGTTTTGCTCTTTCATTCTCCACTCTCCATTTTCAATTCTCCATTCAATTCCGCTTCCCTCAGGGTTAGCTCCAGCTCGCGCTGTAAACTTTCGCGGTCGGGTAAATAGAGTTGGTATTTCTGCACAAACAATTGGCTATCCATGTTGTAGGTTGCGTACTCCACTAATAATTCGTCTTTATCGCGGCTTAAAATAATACCTATAGGTGGGTTATCGCCCTCGACGTTTTCTTCATTAGCAAAATAGCCCAAGTACATATTCATTTGGCCAATGTCGTAGTGCTGAACATCGCCCAGCTTTAAATCAATCAACACAAAACAGCGCAAAATGCGGTGGTAAAACACTAAATCCACTTTGTAGTGGGTATTGTTGAGGGTGATGCGGTATTGCCGGCCAACAAAGGTAAAACCTTTGCCCAGCTCTAATAAAAAGGGCTGTAAGTGATCGCACAGTAGAGTTTCTAGCTGCGTTTCAGACACCTGATGCGCTTCGGGGATTTTTAAAAATTCAAAAATATAGGGTTCACGCAGCAAATCGCTTGGTTGGGTAACAATTTGGCCTTGTTGGGCGAGCTGTAAAATGCCTTCTTTGTCTTTGCTGGCGGCCAAGCGCAAAAAGAGGGATGAGGCTTTTTGGCGTTTAAGCTCAGGTACAGACCAGCGTTCGTGAATGGCTTGCTTCTCGTAAAATCCCCGCTCTAGGTCATTGCTTACCTTTAATAACTCTACATAATGCGACCAGCTCAATTTGTGCGAAGGCTTCGCACAAATTGGATAGACCATGTAAAACTGACGAAAACGATTGAGGTTACTACGGCTAAAACCTTTGCCGTGGCGCAGGCTTAAATCGCGTGCTAGTGCTTCCAACAGTGCTTTACCATACACCGCACGCTGCTGGCCGTGCTGCTCAAACTCTACAATATGCTGCCCAATCTGCCAGTAGGTTTCTACTAGCTGCGTATTAACCGCTTGCATGGCGCGTTGCTGGCCTTGCACATAGGTGTGCGATAGCTGTTCTAGCAAATGCTGATATTGATTGTTAAGGGTTAAATCCATTGCGAACACCTGATTGTTATTCCGCTATTGTTGTGCTTCCAATTCGAGACGCAGTGCGTCTCGAATTGTGCAAAGCATTCGCACCTTTTCATTCTCCACTCTCCATTTTCAACTCTCCATTGAGCCCCAATCCCATTGCTGCCAAGTGCCCCATCACCTTTTCGCTCAACGCACTCACAGAATCCTCAATACTCCCCAGCGGCTCCGCGTAACGCTCTTCTAAGGTTTTAACGCGGTTAGCGAGTTGCTGAGTAATGCGTTCAACTTCTGCCACTATGCTGGCTTGCAAACTGGCGAGCCATTTATCGTCCACAATTAAGGTTTTAATTTCTTCAATAGTGAGCGTTGGGTATTTTGCAAACACAAGCGCATCTACTTTTTCTTGCGCTTCTTTTACGGCTTTTTTGTGGTCTGCTTCCAGCTCAATTAGCTCTTTTACTTTTTTAAGCGCCGCAATTTCATCTTTCTCTGTAGCAATTTTTAAACGTGCGGCTACGCTGGCTTTGCTTACTTTGCCGGTATCGGTCAGTGCATCTGCCAATAGGCCATCTTCTACCGCGTGTTCTTCTATATAGGCTTCTAGGGTTTGGCTGCTCGCATCGCATTCGCTTTGCAGTGCATCCAATGCGGTTTGTTCGGCGTTAAAAAAACGCGCAACGATTAACGCGGGCGGAATTAGTTCAGCTTTGTATTTGGTTTTGCCGATAATTAAATCCGGCGTTTCTTTTTGTTTAGCATCGCCCTTGGTATTCACCAATTCGCGCAGTGTATTGCCTGCTTGCCAACCGTCTTGGGTGATGACGTACACATCGTCCTGCATGGTTTCTGCCCAGTAATCCATGATGATTTGGTAGATGTCGTATTTATCTAACAAAGGCGATTGCGCATAGGCGTTGAGCAGGCTTTCTGAAATGCGGTGAATAATTTCTTTGGGCGTTTCTTTAAAATCAATCGCGTGCGCGCCATCCGCTGCTGTTTTTAACGCGGTTAAATTCGCTTGTGCTTTCCAGCCGTGAAATAAATCAATCGCGGTTTGCGCAAAAGTTTTAAATTCCGCGTGGTTCAAAATAGTATTTTTTACCGCGTGCGCATCTACCAATGCGTTGCTGTAGCCAGCGCGAGCCGGTGCAAATAACGCGGCGCGAACACTGGGAAAGGCTTGCCAGAATTTTTGCAGTGCATCTATATCGCGGTTGGGAATGCCGCCTTGCAAATGGGCGCTTAGGTCGTGCAAGTCTTCTGCTTCGCTGGAATCTATATAGCGTGGAATATTCAGGTTGTAATCGTTAGCGGCAATTTCACTTAAAGACACTTTGCGGCTGTAACGCTCAAGCTCAAGTTGTTTGGTGAACACATCCACTACTTTGTGAATGTCTTGGCTGCGCAGGCGGTTTTTGTTGCCATCTTTCATGAAGCCTTTGCTGGCGTCGATCATAAAAATGTCGGTGCGGCTGGCGGCTTCCGCTTTATCCAACACAATAATACAGGCGGGAATGCCGGTGCCGTAAAACAGGTTGGCGGGTAAGCCGATAATGCCTTTGATGTAACCCTGTTTAATGAGGTTGGTGCGAATACGCGCTTCCGCATTGCCACGGAACAATACGCCGTGGGGCAGAATTACCGCGCCCTTGCCAGTGCTTTTAAGGGATTTGAGAATGTGCAGTAAGAAGGCGTAGTCGCCGTTTTTATCTGGCGGCGTGCCATATTCAAAGCGGCGGAATTCGTCGTCATTGATATTGATGCCATTGCTCCAGCTTTTAACCGAGAACGGTGGATTGGCTACGGCGAAGTCGAAAGCTTTTAAAGTGCCATCGTCATTTTTCCACTGAGGGTTGGCGAGGGTGTTGTCCTTCCAGACTTTGGCGGTCACATTGTCATGCAGAATCATGTTCATGCGTGCCAATCCCGCTGTAGCGTTATCGTTTTCCTGGCCGAAAATGGTGAGGCCGCGCGGTGCTTCATCGCTTGCCTTTAACAGTAGCGAACCTGAACCGCAGGTAGGGTCGTAGACGGTGGCATCCTGTGGGGTCTCGCTGGTAATGCCGACCACCTTGGAAACAATGCGGGAGACTTCTGCCGGGGTGTAAAACTGGCCTTTGGATTTACCGGAATCGGTAGCGAAATGACGCATCAGGTATTCGTAGGCATCGCCCAGCAGGTCATCGCCATCGGCCTTGTTACTGGCTAAATCCAGCCCTTGGAATATGCCCACCAACTTGGTGAGGCGATCCACCATATCTTTGCCCTTGCCGAGCTTGTCTTCATCGTTAAAGTCGGCAACGTCGATCACGCCCCTCAGGTCATTGGCCTCAGCGAGCTTGTCGATTATTTTGTTGATCTCTTCGCCTATGTTTTTGTCGTTTTTCAACGCGATCATGGCGTTGTAGTCTGCGCCCTCGGGGACTTCAATCAAGCCGTAAGGGTCTTTAGCGTACTTGTCGGATACGTACTTCATGAACAGCAGGGTGAGCACGTAGTCTTTGTATTGGCTGGCATCCATACCCCCGCGCAGTTCGTCGCAACTGGCCCAAAGGGAGGAATAGAGTTCGGTTTTTTTGATGGCCATGGGGCTTCCTAATTATTTTGAGTGGCTTATCTGCCTGAAACGTAGGTAAAGCGGGCGTATGGCTAGCGTTTGAGCCAACTATTTACGCCCTTATATTTGAGGGGGACATTAGCAGATTTAGGGGGTTTTGGGATGAAATAGAGGGCTTGATTTTTATTAGGCATTGCCCCCTGCCAGCTAAAAAAGCTGATATTGCTCATTTGAAAAAGCCAGCCCTTTGTGGGAGCTGGCTTAAACGAAAACCGTCAATTTATTTTAGGGTGGGACAGTTAAAAGGTAATGCAATCAGGTTTGCTAAAT
>CAIOHY010000423.1 GCA_903858205.1 uncultured Cellvibrio sp. | reverse complement strand
TAGTTGACTGTTTGTAACTCATTCAGTCTGGCACATTGATGCCGTTTAAGGGGGAGGAGTCCATACCATTAACCTACGGACTCCCCTATGAACAGCATCACCGTTGCACAATGCCTACAACTCGCACAGGAACTTGAATCCCTAAGCGATTCTGCACGTTTAGATATCGAATTGCTGCTCTGTCATATCCTACAAAAAAATCGCACCTATCTTTTTACTTGGCCAGATAAAATCTTATCGCCAGAACAGGCTGAAGACTTTTTGCAATTTTTCAATCGCCGCAAATCCGGCGAGCCAATCGCCCATATCCTTGGGCAGCGCGAATTTTGGTCGCTGCCGCTCGCGGTCAATAATTCCACATTAATCCCGCGCCCGGATACCGAGCTTCTCGTCGAATTAGTATTGGAATTATTTGCAGAAGATTCAGTGCAGCAGCATCGCACTTGTCTTGATTTGGGCACAGGAACCGGAGCGATTGTGTTGGCGATCGCGAGTGAAAAACCACAGTGGCAATTAGTGGGGGTGGATAAGTCTGCCGACGTAGTTGCCCTTGCGGAGAAAAATCGCCGCGCTTTGCAATTTGCCCAAGTTCAAATACGGCAGAGCGATTGGTTTTCTGCCATCTCTGCGCAACAATTTGATGTTATCGTCAGCAACCCGCCTTACATAGATCCGCAAGATCCGCATTTGGATCAAGGTGATGTGCGTTTTGAACCGCGTTCCGCATTGATTGCGGATAAGCACGGTTTGGCCGATATCGAATTAATTGTTCAGCAAGGTTGGAATTATTTGTGCGAGCAAGGTTGGTTATTGCTGGAACACGGTTATGACCAAGGGCAGGCGGTGCGTGATTTATTCACTGCACGCGGTTTTGTACAAGTGCAAACCCGCACGGATTTGGGTGGCAATGAGCGAGTCACTTTCGGTAGAAAAGGGGAGTCAGTGTGAACGACGAACAACTACTGCGTTACTCGCGCCAGATTATGTTGCCCGATGTGGATTTGGACGGGCAGGAAAAGTTATTAACGGCGCGCGTACTCATTATCGGCCTCGGTGGTTTAGGTTCGCCCGTAGCCATGTATTTGGCAGCGGCAGGTGTTGGTCACTTAACCTTGGTGGATTTTGATGCGGTCGATCTCAGCAATCTGCAGCGACAAATTGCACACACCAACGCACGTATCGGTGTAAATAAAGCGGCGTCGGCGGCGCAAAGCCTGCATGAATTAAATCCTGATATTGAGATCAATTGCATCGAAACATTATTGGATGAAGATGAACTTGTTGAACAAGTAAAATTGGCGACTGTAGTGGTGGATTGCACCGATAATTTCCAAACCCGCTTCGCAATCAACGCGGCCTGCGTTGCTGCAAAGGTTCCGCTTGTGTCGGGTGCAGCAATTCGCCTGGAAGGGCAGATAGCAGTGTTCGATTCGCGCGATACCAACAGCCCCTGTTATCGCTGCTTATATGAAGAAGATAGTGATGACTTAACCTGCGCCGCCAATGGTGTGTTGGCTCCGTTGGTGGGGATTATCGGTTCCATGCAAGCGCTGGAAACCATTAAATTAATTTGTGGCTTCGGCACCAATCTCGCTGGGCGATTGCTACTGCTGGATGCGCGCCACAGCCAATGGCGCGAATTGAAATTACCCAAAGATCACAATTGTCCGGTATGCAGCCAATCTACGTTTTTATAAAGGGTAAGGCTGTGTAAAGGGCTTGTTTTTTATCATCGCGTCTTTATATTGGCGCTAACGAATTTTCTTCTATATCAAAGGTGTAACAATGAACGAAATCCCTCCTGTATACAAAACCGGTATATTTCCTACGATAATTTTTGGTTCGCGCTGGTTGCAGCTGCCGCTCTATCTGGGTTTGATTATTGCGCAGTGTGCTTATGTATTTCTCTTTTTAACCGAACTAGTGCATTTGGTGACGGATGTACATAAGTTAGGTGAACAGCAAATTATGCTGATTGTGTTGGGGTTGATTGATGTAGTAATGATCTCGAACTTGTTAGTGATGGTGATCGTCGGTGGTTATGAAACTTTCGTATCCCGTCTGCGTTTGGATGGACACCCGGATCAGCCCGAATGGTTGAGTCACGTTAATGCGACAGTGCTTAAAGTAAAACTTGCAATGGCGATTATCGGCATATCGTCAATCCACCTGCTAAAAACATTCATTGAAGCCGGCAATATTGGTATGCCGGGTGCGAAATTCACTGAAGAAGGTGTTATGTGGCAAACCATTATTCATATGGCCTTTATCGCCTCTGCAGTGGGTATTGCTTACACCGATTTATTAATGCAACGCGTGAGTTCTGCCAACAAGGCTGGGCATTAATTTTAGTCTTTCGGGTAAAGGATAATGACCACTGCAGATAACCTTGTTTATCAGGTTGGAGATTTCAAGGTTAATGTCATCCAGCGGCAAGTGGTCACTCCTTCGCAGACAATCAATGTTCGCCCCAAAACTTTCTCCCTTCTTTTGGTATTCCTGCAAAATCCCATCCTGGTTTTACAAAAAGAGTTTTTGTTAAATCAGGTGTGGGATGACGTCTGCGTCGAAGAGCAGGTGTTGGTGCAATCCATTCGCGAGCTGCGCCAGGTTTTCGCTCCGTTGGATGTCCTTCAAACTCATCCTCGCAAAGGTTATGCCTGGGTTGTGCCGGTAACACAGGCTGAAAAAATAAAAATTATCCCACCAAGCCTATTCTCCAAGTCCCGCAAAAAAATTATCGGTGTTGCTGCCAGCCTATTGGTGTTGACGATGCTGATCGCATTCGCTCTATCGCAAAGTTTCTCCAGCAGTCAAATACCAAAAAATATTATTACAGTGTTGCCGGTTGAGAATCGCACCGAAGGTTCTACGTTAATGTGGGCTCGCCTGGGAATAATGGATCAATTGATCCAGTCGTTACAGTCGTCGCCCCATGTTCAAGTGTTTGATGTTCCCTATGTGTTGCATTTGCTGGATGTGGCCGGTGGGGATATGAACGATCGCGTTCAGCTCGCCAACCGGATTTTTGAAATTTCCGGTTCGAGTCTGGTGGTCGATTTGGAATTGGCGGGTTCAGTGAATGATTACCGCTTGTTGTATCGGTTGTTCACACCAACAGGTCAAACGTCCGGTGTGATTATGGAAAACCAGCTGGATAAGGTGGTTGAAAATCTGGCCAAGATAATTGCGGCTAAAACCGATGCGCGTTTGGATCTGTCACATCTGAACAAAGAATTTAATTCTAACCTTGTGGCGGAAGCTTGGAATAAATGGAGCAAGGGGCAAACGGATGCGGCTACTGCACTGTTAAAAACCGCGGTTACGCTTGAGCCGGATAACTTTCTTGCCTACCAACTACTGATTGAATCGGAGCAGATTCAAGCGCGTTGGGTGCAGTCAAAAGATAATGCGAACAACATTATCGCCACAGCAGGGCAGCAGCAAAATGACAGGGCACATGTATTTTATTATTTGTTAGCCAGAGCTGAATTTGCGCTCGGTGATATAGAACAGGCGCAGAAAAATTTATTGATCGCTAAAGACTTGGCTGAGCTTAATTTTGATAGCTTGTATCAGGCGTATATCACCAGTTTGCGGGGTGATATTGCACAGCAAGCTGGCGATCTGAATGAAGCAGAGGGTTTTTATAGCAAGGCAATGGGGCACCATCAGTCTATTGCTTGCCCTATCGGTGTGAGTGTAACTCGCTTGAAATTAATCGATCTTTACCGTCGTCAACAACGAAACGATTTATTGGTTGAGCAAATTAACCGGCTTAAAGAGTTGATAGCAAAACATAAACTACCCATTGAATTGCCAAATGTGGTGGTGAATTAACCGATTTATGGCGGAAAACCGCAAATTTCATAAAATTTCATAAAGTTTCATTGGAGTGAAACGCTATAGGTTAGCGAAAGTGGCCCGACAATATCTAAAGGGTCCACTTTATGGCTTCTCATCAACTCCGCTGGCGCAGTTTTATCAGCCTCTCTATTTTTCTTGGCTTAACCATTCTTTTCATTACATCACTACTGATGTTCCTGAACCCACATCAGGATTTAATTGCTTTATTGCATACCATTTTCGGTTTTTGGTTACTGCTGCTGTTGTTATGGCATGTTAAAAACAATATCAGGCCACTTAAACATTATCTCAAGAATAACAGTACCTCAAAAATCCATTGGGTTCCCTGGGGAAGTGCTGGGGTGTTTGTATTGCTGCTGGTGTTGGTTTACCACCAGACGGCACCCTTTGTGCAGTTTTATCGCTGGGGGCAAACCCTGCGCGCGGCTACTGAAAATGTGATGGGTGAACAACAGATTTATCAGGTTCGACGCATACAGCCCGCTACCGCAAATGGAGAAGAGTTGACGATTGAGTTGCGCAAAGGCCCCTATTTTATGTGGCCGCAGTACGCCATTTGGCTGGAAACATTGGATGGGAAATTTATCCAGCCGCTCTATGTCACTGGAAAATTAGCGACTAACAATTTTGCCAACAAGGTGACGCAAAAAAATCCGCAGCAAGTTTTTAAGGAAAATCCTTTCGCTACGGATGAGGATGGCAGTGAAAGCTTTGAATACCAGTGGGACACCGCAAGCAAAAATGATCGCATGCGGTCCGAATCGCTGCCTGTGTTTTTGCATGCGCTGGGTTTGAAATCTGCCGATGACCGAATGGTGCCGGAAACCTCTACCCCCTTATTGGATGCCTATGCCGGTGCAACTATGTTGGAGCATTTTTCGTTAACGACAAAATCGGTCGCCGCTCTGCCACAACAATTTCGCATTCGTTTTGAAATTAACCAATCGTTTGATTTTAACGAATACTATTCCAGTGACCGTTTTCCTGATGATGCCATTTATTCTGGCGATGGCTATTCCGCCCAACCCTCGGTTGTGTACGAAGCCGTTGTGGATCGCAACAATGATCAGCAGCTCTACCGCCTGACATTGATTGGACAGGGCCATCACTCAGGGAAAGATGGAAAAATAAATCCAGATACCAGTAAACTGACAACTGCGAAACAGTTGGTGGACAGAGTGATTGTGGAATTTCAAGGACATCCAATACCCGGCGCCTAATTATTTAGTGTAAATCTATGGCACAAATCACGGAAATAGTTGACCATTGAAATGACCGGAAACCCTTTGGTTTTATATCTATCGCGCGACGTAAAGCTGATTTTAATCGGTTATCGTGAATTAGACCTACTAGAAAGGAGCAGAGCATGAACGTTGAAGTGGGTGGTTTTTTCGGACTGGTACTACTGATTTGTGTTATCTACGCGATCATCAAAACAGTGCAAAGCCGGACGGGAACGGGTACCAAAGTTATTTGGGTTGTTGTGCTCTTGTTATTGCCGTTTCTGGGTTTTATTTTGTGGCTGTTATTTGGCCCTAAATAAAATCTGATGGGTATCGCTTTGGCTCCACCCATCCTACTCTTGCAATCCGTTTAGTTAAAAAATCCTTTCTTTAATTCTTCATGTTGTTCTGCCTTTAAGCGCGGGCCAAACTGGCTTACCACTTTTGCTGCCGCCAGATTCGCAAATTCCGCAGCCGTTTTGAAATCTTTGCCTTGGTTGATTGCATACAAAAATGCTCCGGCAAACATATCGCCTGCACCATTGGTGTCGATTGGTTTTATCGGTTGAGCGGCCACTTGTGTTAAGTGTTCGCTGTCAAATACCAATGCGCCGTCGCCGCCACAGGTGATGGCAAATTGTTTGCAATATTTTTTCAGTGCTTCAACGGCTTCTTCAATCGAATGCGTTTGCGTAAAACCAATTGCTTCGTCGCGGTTACAAAAAATTAAATCCACTCCATCGCCAATCATTTCCAGTAAGCCATCGCGAAAAAATTGCACCATTGCCGGGTCAGATAAACTCAATGCCGTTTTAGTATTGTTGGCTTCTGCCTGTTTGCGCAATTCAATTGCAGCAGCACGGCCGGTGGGGGAGGTGACCAAATAGCCTTCGATATAGGCGTAGTGCGATTGTGCAATTGCCGTTGCGTCCAGTTCATCTACCGACAGTGTTTCGCTAATGCCGAGAAAGGTATTCATGGTGCGTTCGGCATCGGGAGTGATCATCACCAAACATTTGCCGGTAATGCCTGCCGGTGGAGTGATATGTGTGGGCGTTGCGACGCCGGCGGCGTGGATGTCGTTTAAATAAAATGCGCCGTTGTCGTCGTTAGCAACTTTGCAGGAATAGAAATTGTTACAGCCAAAATAGCTGGCGGCGATGATGCTGTTGGCCGCTGATCCGCCACTCGCACGATGCGAGGCAACCAGATGGTTTTGCAGATAATCGATCAGTGCGTTTTGGCGTTCCTCGTCGACCAGCGTCATCACGCCCTTGGCCACGGCCATGGTAGTGAGATCGGTATCGGTGAGCGTGATTTCGGTATCGACCAAGGCCGCGCCTATGCCGTAGATGTGATATTGCTTGCTCATAAGCCGGTATGCCTTTTGATTGCGTTGATAGTTGGATTGCAGTGTGAGTGTTAACTTGCGCGGCATTATGCAAAATTCGCTTGGGTCGATAAAGCGGAACCACGCGGATGGCGCCCAATCACATCGATTTTGCCTCGCATTCACAGGGGGCGGCGGTTAAACTGGCGCCCGAAATTTTGCACCCGGTGCATCCCTCCCTTTGTTTCACTCATCACTAAGATTGCCTATGACTAAACGCCGCTCTACTGCCCGTCGCACAAAATCATCCGGCTCAGCGCCTCGTCGCGGCTGGGCATTGGCGCGCTTGTGGATTTTTTACGGCTTGCTGTTAGTCGTGGCGCTGATGGGAATCTGGACGCTGTATCTGGATTCGGTGGTGCGCAGCAAATTTGAAGGCAAAAAATGGTCGCTGCCAGCGCGGGTTTATGCGCGGCCGCTGGAGTTGTATCAGGGGCAATCGCTCACACCGGTGCTGTTTGAGCAAGAATTGCGTGCACTGGGTTATCGCTTTGAAGGCTCGGCGAATGCTCCCGGGCAAGTGCTGAAGAAAGTCAGCGCAGGTTCTAGTGAGGTGGTTTATCACATCCACAGTCGAGGTTTTGATTTTTGGGATAAAAAAGAAGTCGCGCGCAAATTTATGCTGCGCGTCAACAACGGCAGCGTGCAGGGCTTGATCGATTTGGCCGGTGCAGACTTACCACTGGTGCGTTTGGAGCCAGAGGAAATTGGCGGTTTTTATCCGGCTGACAAAGAAGATCGCCTGCTGGTACGCCTTGCCGATTTGCCGCCACTACTCGGCGAAACCTTATTGGCCGTGGAAGATAAACATTTTCTGGATCACCACGGTGTATCGCCATTGGCAATTTTGCGCGCAGCTTGGGTGAATGCCAGCAGCGGCGGCGTAAAGCAGGGCGGCAGCACGATTACGCAACAGCTGGTGAAGAATTTTTATCTCACCAATGAGCAGAGTATTTTTCGCCGCAAAATTCCAGAAGCGATTATGGCGGTATTGCTGGAAGTGCATTACAGCAAATCAGAAATTCTGGAGACCTACATCAACGAAGTTTTTCTGGGGCAGAGCGGTCAGCGCTCGATCAATGGTTTTGCGCTGGGTGCGCAACATTATTTCCGCCAACCTCTGCGCGAATTGGAGGCCCACGAATTAGCCTTGCTAGTGGGGCTGGTAAAAGGCGCTTCTTATTACAATCCCTGGCGCAATCCCGAGCGAGCGAAAGAGCGGCGCAATGTGGTGCTGGCGGTTATGCAGCAGGAAGGTTTAATCGATGAGCAACAACTCAAGCGCGCGCAAGCAGCGCCCTTGGGCATTGTGGCTGAAGGTGAATCCCGCTCCACGACTTATCCCGCGTTTATGGATTTGGTGAAGCGACAACTCAATCAGGATTACAACGAAAATGATTTGCGCAGTGAAGGCTTGCGCATTTTCACCACGCTCTCGCCCATGGTGCAGCGTCAGGCGGAAAAATCCATGAAGTTTCGTGTGGAGCAATTAGAAAAACAATTTAAAACCAAAAATGTGCAAGGCAGCATGGTGGTCACATCAGTGGGCGGCGGTGAAATTCTTGCGCTGTTGGGCGACCGCGATCCACGCTTTACCGGATTTAATCGCGCGCTCGATGCAAAACGTCCGATAGGTTCGCTGCTGAAACCCTTTGTGTATTTGACCGCGCTCGAAATTCCGCAGAAGTACAATCTCGGCACCATCATTAGCGATGCACCGGTGAGTTATAAATCCGGCGGCAAATGGTGGGCGCCGCAAAATGCCGATAAAAAAGACCACGGTGATATTCCGTTCTACAAAGGTCTCGCCTATTCCTACAACCAGTCCACCGCGCGTTTGGGCATGACGCTCGGATTAAGCACAGTCGCCAAAACCGTGAAGCGCGCGGGCTATCAAGGCGATGTGCCGGAATTGCCCTCGATGTTGCTGGGGTCGATTGATATGTCGCCGCTGGAAGTGGCGGGCATGTATCACACCATCGCGGCGGAAGGTGTTTTCACACCGCTGCATGCGATCCGCGAAGTGCTCACCGCCGACGGCAAACCGCTCAAGCGTTATCCACTTGAACTGGAGCAGCGTTTTTCCAACGAATCGACTTTCCAGTTGCAATACGCCATGCAGCGCACCCTGCGCGAAGGCACCGGGCGCAGCGCCTACAACCAGATTCCATCGCATATCGATCTGGCGGGTAAAACCGGTACCACCAACGATCAGCGCGATAGCTGGTTCGCCGGATTCAGTGGTGAACATTTGGCGATTGTCTGGCTCGGGCGCGATGACAATAGCGCGACCCCATTGAGCGGCGCCGGTGGCGCCTTGCAGGTGTGGACGGATTTTATGAAGCAGTTGCCAACCCGCAGTCTGGAGCAAACACCGCCGGCCGGACTCAGTTTTGATTGGCTGGACACTGCCACTGGCAAGCTAAGTGCGGAAACCTGCGAAGGTTCGATATGGCTGCCGCTGCGCGACGATTTCCGCCCGCTTGAATCGGTAGACTGCAATATTCAGGGCAAAAATCCGATCAAAAATCTGTGGCAGAAATTGGTGAACTGACACTCCTCTAGGCTCACCACAAAAATAAACCACTCAGGTGAATCTGAAGCTCATTAGACTGTGTCTTAGCTTGTGAGTTGGGGGCAATATTGATGTAATCCTGCCCGGATTTTTCCTGAGAGGCTTTTCCCATGACATTATTCCAAAGCTTGCCACGTTGCTTGATGAGTGCCTTCGGCCTCGCGCTGGCTGTTACGTTATCTGGCTACAGTTTGTCTGCCTATGCGGCGGAGCTGGAGGGCACAGTAGTATCGGTTGATTCCGCAGTGCCCGCACAAGCGCCGGTCGACGCCCAATCGCCAGCGCTGCCCGACGCCCCGGATACTTCATCGCCTGCGCAACCCCCTGCGCCGCCGAGTGCAGCAGACCACGAGCGCTGGCAACAAGACAACGAACGTTGGGTGCGCGATAACCAACACTGGGAGCGCGACTGGGAGCGAAATCTGAGCGAAGCCTTTGGTGGCGATCACGAAGGTGGGCATGACGGTGGCCCGAGTGTGATAGAAGCATTCATCGTGTTGTTTTCGGTTATCGCGTTAATTATTTTCCTCTGTTCACCCTTGATCTTAATTGGCGTTTTTCTGGTGTTACGCCACAAAGCCAAGGCCCGTCATCAGCAATTGTTGAATAACAATATCGATAAACTGCTCGCTGCCGGGCGTGATATACCTGTCGAACTTTTGCGTGGCGACGAGCCCAAAGGCGCCGACGACAATGGCAATCAGGCCAAAGGGATTCGCAATATCTGTTTGGGATCCGCATGGCTGGCGTTTCTAACTATCGCCTGGGACGTTGAAGTCGGTGCGATTGGTCTAATCTGGATTGGTTTGGGGTTATCGCAGTTACTGATTTGGTATCTGAATAAACCTGCAGTGGGTGAACAGGCTGGGCAGCAGGACTAACCAGCATGTCCCTTTCCGATCAGGAATTAATTGCGCGGGTCGTTAGCCGCAAGGATCAGCACGCCTTCGCGCAGCTGGTCTTGCGCTATCAGTCGTCGTTGCGTATCTGGGCACGGCGCCTGTGCAACGGTGATACACACCTCGCGGATGATCTGGCGCAGGAGGCTTTTATGAAAGCCTATGCTGCGCTGGGCGCGTTTCGCGCGGAAGCCAAGTTCTCCACCTGGTTATATCGCATCGCCTTCAATATCGCCGCCAACCGCTGGCGCGCGAAAAAAATCGAATGGTGCGAACTCGACGAGAACGAAGAGATCGAAGCTGAGCAATGCAGCGTAAATCAATACCATGCACAGAAAGATGTAGAGGCCGCTATGCAAACCCTAAGTGCAGGCCAGCAGCTCGCGATTCGTCTATGCTATGAAGACGGCTTTTCACACGAAGAAGCGGCAACGATTATGGGTATTCCGCTTGGAACTGTGAAAACGCATATAGCGCGCGGTAAACAAAAGCTGCAAACGCTATTGGCTTCCTGGCAGGATGCGCTACCTGATTGACGCTTTTGGTAAATGAAGCTTTTGTTTAATGAACCTTTTGTTAAATGACACTGTGGTTAAACGAGGTCGCTCGATGAACGACAAAAATTTTGATGATTTTCTGCGGCAACAATTGCAAGGTGCGAATGAATACCTGAGCGATGGCGATTTCACGCAGAAGGTGATGGCGGGCTTACCTGCACCCCGGCGCCTCAGCCGTTGGATGGAGATATTGATTGTGGCTCTGCCTGTCACTCTCATTGCCCTGTTAGTGCTGAGTCAGTTCCCATTGCGCGAGTTTATTCAACCGGTATATGCCTGGGTGCTCACAGTCGATGTGGTGGATCTGATTTCATTAGGCGGCGCCGCGCTTATTGCGCTGCTAACGGCACCGCTTATTTTGATATTTAAACAACGGGCATTTCTTTAGTTATCACCACTACCCAATGTTAAATGTATTTCAATGGCTCTTTACTCTGAATATCGCTTGATTAGCCATCCTGGTCGGGCAAAAAATGAGACTCCTCCTTTCTGAGGCTAAGCCAATGTTTCGGTTGACCATCGCAAAAAAGTTAATGTTGTTAGTGGCTATTGCCCTCTCGGGTTTTGTGATTAGCCAGGGTTATTCACTTGTCGTCGAGCGTGCCAACAGCGGACGTTTGGCTGAAGTAGAGCAGCGCATTTATCCGACTCTGGAATTAACCACAATTAATCTTGGTTCATTATTGTTGATGGAGCAGCAAATCAATAGTTCAGTCACCACAGGCGATGAGCAAGCCTTGGCTGACGCCGATAAACACTACCAAGAGATTCGCGGCAATCTGCAAAAGCTGTCGGCATTGAGTGGCGACTTGTCCGTGCAGGTGGAGGATATAGATCGACAATTGCAAGATTGGTATACAACGGCCGTGCGCATCGCAAAAAGTTTTATCGCGGGCACTGTCGATTTCGAAAAAGTCGGTCAGGAAGCTGCCACGAATGCCGATCGATTAACTGCATTAAGAAAATCCTTATCGAGCATGAAAAGCGAAACTGCTGCGCGTTTTAATGAATCCATTAGTGAAACGATTTTGGCATCGCAAAATGCAAGCAAAATTGCATTGGGCATTGCTGTGTGTGTCGTGATTTCGCTCTTGGTAATCAGTGTGGTAACAGGGCGATCAATTACATCAAGCATTAATGAGGTTACTGCATCACTAAAAGAAATGTCCTCTGGTGAAGGGGATTTAACCAAACGGATTCATTACGCCGGGCGAGATGAAATTCGCTATCTTGTAAAGTATTTCAATGCCTTCGTGGAAAAGTTACATGGTTCTTTTGCGAATGTGAGTCAAGATGTCAATGGGCTATCACAGGTCGCCGAGCGCCTCACCAATTCCAGCAATCACAATATGGTGCGGATCAATGAACAGGCGAAAGCCATTTCCAGTATGCGCGCAGCGATTGAAGACCTGATGAAAACAGTGAATGAAATTTCTGATTTTGCCAATAACGCTTCTCATCAGGCAAATGATGCCAGTAATGCAGCCGCTCGCGGTAAAGAAACTCTGGAAGCGAATGTAGCCACAATTAGTACATTGGCAGAAGAAGTGCGCGGCGCAGCGAGTGTTGTGAATCGTTTTGAAACCTTTTCTGCCGATGTTGGGCAGCTGCTTAACACCATACAGAATGTCGCTGAGCAAACTAACCTGCTTGCGTTAAATGCAGCAATTGAGGCTGCTCGTGCAGGTGAACACGGGCGCGGTTTCGCGGTAGTGGCAGATGAGGTGCGAGGGCTTGCGGTGCGCACGCGTCAGGCGACGGAAGAAATCCACAAAGTAATTGGTGAATTGCGGCAGGTGTCAGGAAAAGCGGTTGCTGCAATGCAGGGCAGTGTAGAGCGAGCTAATCGCGGTTTAGAGGCGACTATCGCTTCGGGTGAAGTGCTTAATTCAATTTTGAATAATGTAGAAACCATAAGCAAAATAAATGAGCGTATTGCAGCTGCGACGAATGAACAAACCCTTACGTTTTCGCATGTATCTGAACACGTCAACGGCATTTATCACGGGACTGAGCAGGTTACCGCCAGCACTAATGAGCTTAATAAAATCAGTCAGGACATTGGGCATATCAGCCAAGCTTTGCGCAAGGTGGCAAGTCAATTCCGCGTTTAATCAATTAATAGCGTTCGGCGCCGTTAGGCGAGGCGCAATTCCCACTTCTGCTGTATATGCTCGATAATTAGCTTGGTTTGTGATGAAGCATAAGTTATGTCAAAACCCACCTCATAAAAATCGGGATTTGCGCTCTTTCTGCAGCGTTTGATTTCACAGATACAATTAATAAGCTGACAGTCATCAACCGGCTCCGGAAGATCGATATTGACGCTGATGTTAGCCTGCGGCACCAGTTCTTTGGCTGAAAGTAACAAAAAGCCCGCTGGTGTAATGTCGACAATATTTCCTAGCGCTTCCGATGTGGCAGCATCTTTGGCGATCAAATAGAAAGATAAGTTCACTCTTTTTCGACTGCGTCTGTTCTGCGACAACGACATACTCCTCGTAATGTAATTTTCTAGCTGGTCGGCGGATTATAGTACCGCCGGATAAGTTGCTATGTAGCGAGCAGGTCACTGACAAAACGGCTAGTAAGTGACGGCAATATTGTTATTCAGAATTAACTTCAAGCTGAAAGCGGCGTAGCCGTCAGTTGATGCAGTGGCGAGATCGCTGAGCTCAATAGAAATTGCGCAATTATTCTGCTCCAGATATTTCTTAACCGCATCCATACCTACACCGCGCCCCGAGATAGCTGTGATCTTCTCTGCGGTTGATAAGCCGGATAAAAATAAACAGTTGGCTACTTTTTGCGGATCCTTTCCATCAGCTTCGCTTAGCTTGCCGGATTCAAGTGCTTTCTCTTTAATTCGTTTTAAATTGATTCCGCGACCATCATCCGAGATTGAGAGCTGGATACCTAGTTGATGATGGCTTACATCTAATTGGATAGTGCCTTCAGGTTTTTTGCCCAGCGAAACACGCTCATCTGGCGATTCAATGCCGTGATCCATGCTATTTCGGAGTAGATGTGTGAATACGTCATTGACTAAAGGTAAGTGTTCGCGCCGAATACCGGTTGGAGCACCCGAGAAGATAACCTGGGGCGCTTGTTTTTCAAGTTGTTTAGCAATGGACGGCAAGGAGTTCGTCAATTCTTCAATGGCCTTTTCAAACGGCACTGAATCCAAACTCGATAGTCTTCGCTCCAGTTGCATTGCTATATTCTGGCCACTGGATTCTTGCGCATATTTGTTAATCTCAGCCAACAAACTATTGAACTGAGACCGGTCAATATTAACGGAGTTGGGATCTATAGAGGCACTGCCATCGGCAAAGCTCAATTTTTCTTGCTTAATGTCGGTGTATACCGAAACTGCGCGCTTAACTTCATCCAAATCAGCTAATAGGCTCGCTGTGTCCCATTCGTAATCCGCTTCTTTGCGCAGCCTATCGTAAACATTTTCCGTCTCATGAACGACGTCAGTGATGAAACTGAAATTGTAGGTTCGCGCATTGCCTTTGATGGTATGCATGTTAACGAATAAATTCGCTATAACGTCTTCATTTTTGGTCGGATTTGCCTTAATCAACGCGATATTTTGATCAATCAGTTTAAATGCATTATCGGAAAATAACTGGAACTTTTCGGGCGAGGCTTTGAGTATTTCCCCCACGATCTTTAATTCTATTTTGCCTTCCTCTGCCGCGCGTTGAATGATTTTTAACTCAGTTACATCCCTTGCGGTTACCATTATTTTGGTTATCTCACCGTGCGACACTATTGGGTCCCAATCCAGTTCGATGATTTTTGTTGTCGGGCCATTGCCGGTATCGATAGTGATCGAATACTCAGAAATAAGTAGATGTTTATTAAATTCAAACATCATTTCATCGGAGCCCAATAGGCTGGTGATGGCTGTTTTTATTTGATTTAGCGTGTCGCTGCCCAGGTGCGCACTGGAAAACAACAAATCCGCATAGTCGCGCCCGCTGACATTGGTAGTGGAAAAGATCTGCTCTATGTATGAGGAGTATTCGCGGTGAATGGTTTCTTTGTCGGTAATAGTGAATAGGCCTTGGTGCATGTTGTGCATCATGCACATAAGGTCGTTGGTTTTTTCCCGCAAATTACCCATTAACTTGTTAAAACTTTCAGCTAGATTCCCGATTTCGTCGTGCGAAGTAACTTCAATGTCTTCTGATGCATTACCTCCCTCGCTCGCTAAATTATTGAGTGAGTTTGCGACATTATTAATGTTGCCGAGAATGACCTTGGCAATGGCAAACACGGTGAGCGAGATAATGAGGATATTGACTATCCAGATAACAAATCCAGACGTTAACAGGTGCTTTGAATTGTTGTTTGCCGTTTCAATACTGCCACTAAAATTGGATTTTGAATTCTCAATAAACTCATCAAGCTTATCGGTAAATGTGGTTAGGTGCTTTTCTTTACCTTCAACCGTTTCTGCAATGGTGTTCATGTCAGCAGTTCCCTGTGACATGTCTTCAGCTATTTTTTTGCAATGGTGAAGAACTCATCGAAGCTTTTTTTGATTATTGCTATTTCGGGCTGTGTTTTGGGTGATAGTTCGGCAATTTTATCAAAGTTGTCTTGCATGGATGCTGCCGTACTGGATGCTGTTGCAATGTACTCAGTCTCTCCCGTTAGAACTGCGCTATTCAATAGCTCTGTGATTCTGTCGAGCTTAACGCGGTTTGCACTCGCTCGTTCGAGAATCGGAAAGCTAGCATCGCGCACGTGCGATAGTAGCTTTGCGTTGCCCGTGTTTACCCACATGTTAAATGCCAGGTAGGCACCAAACCCAAGAACACTAACCAATGCGATGAGATAAATTTTCCACTTGACCGACAGATGTTTAAAAAGGCTCACGTCAAAGCTCCGCAAATTTTTTTGTAAGCGCCTTATTGCAATCAAGGCGTTAAATGAATCTATCTGTAAGTAATATAGGCGTTAAACGTCCATCTATACTTATATTCTTTACCAATCGCATTTGTTCTTGGTTTGGTTTTATCTTAGAAAAAATCCAGGGTTCCTTCAGAGACGGTGCCTGAAAGTGATTCGTCAGGTTCGTCAAGAATAACCAGCCCGGGGTGAATACTTGTTTGTAAATCGATAAGTAGCACACCTGCATCGCAGTAAAAGGTGTAATCAGTACTTTCTGCAGAGGTAGATGATGCTTGTGTAATTTTGTTGCCGTGAATTAGCGATGGTAAACCGAGGAGCACCTTACAGTTATAGGCTAGAAGTTTGTTTTTTAACTTTCCAATTAATT
>CAIOHY010000422.1 GCA_903858205.1 uncultured Cellvibrio sp. | reverse complement strand
TAACCAATACTGAATAAAAGACTGCGAAGTTTGAGCACTTTAATTCCTGTTAGTTGTTCCGTTAATGCGTTGACGCAAGAATAAAATCTGCCGCCGCCGCAAGATTGTCGAATACCTGCACTTGCTCGGGTGCTACCTGTGGCGCGCCGGTTTGCAACGCGGGAACTGTTAACTGTGCGAGTGTGCGCACGCCGTTACCGGTTTTTACTAACGCAGGCTTGCAACCTTTTTGCAGTGCTGCTTGTAAATCGCGCAGGCTGTCGCCAATAAAATAGCAAGATTCCACGGATGTATTAAATTCCGCTTCAATCGCATCTAACATACCTGGCTTGGGTTTCCTGCATTTGCAATTATCGTCAGGATGATGGGGGCAATAAAAAATTCCGCCAAGCTCTCCGCCATTTTCTTCTACCAAGCCAGTAATTTTTTCGTGCATGGCTTCAAGATCTTCCAGCTCGAATTTACCTTTGGCGAGGCCGGCCTGATTGGTGGCGATAACAACGGTAAAGCCCGCTTTGTTCAAGCGCACAATGGCGTTGATGCTGCCTTCAATCGGCACGCATTCATCGGCGGATTTTACATAGTCGTCGCGGTCGTGATTAATCACACCGTCGCGATCGAGAATAATTAATTTCATGTTGTTTCCAATGTATAGGGCGCAATAAATTGCGCCCCTACGTAGGGGCGTGATTTATCACGCCCAGATTTAATGCCCAATTAATTTTTCGCTGGCACCAAATACGAAATATCCGCGACTTCCAAAAACAATCCGCGCAGTTGTTGCAACAATGCCAATCGGTTTTGTTGCAGCGCTGGGTCGTCACTCATCACCATTACGCTATCAAAAAATGCATCAACCGGTTGTTGCAAATCCGCGAGTGCCGCGAGTGCTTTGGTGTATTCGCGTGCAGCAAACAAAGGTGCAACTAGAGCGGCTTTTGCGCTTACTGCTTGAGCCAAGGTTTTTTCGGCATCTTCTTGCAACAGCGCCGTGTTTATTTCTGTACTCAGCGCGGCATTTTGTTTGGCGAGAATATTCGATACGCGTTTGTTCGCAGCAGCGAGTGCCTGTGCTTGCGGTAATTTGCTGAATTCGTTGACCGCGAGTACGCGCTGGTTGATGTCCAATGGTTGCGATAATTGTTTTGCAGTGACCGATTGGAAAACTTCTGCCGGGATATTGGCATCTTCAAAGAAGGCGCGGAAACGTTCCAACATATAGGCCAGTACTTGCTCCACCAACTCATCACCAACAGTGAGATTTTTGTGTTGGTTTTTCGCAAAGGTTAGCAAGTCACGCAAATCGAGAGAAAGATTTTTTTCCACCAACAAACGCAGAACTGCAATGCTTGCACGGCGCAATGCAAAGGGATCTTTTGAGCCAGTTGGTTGTTGGCCGATTCCGAAAATACCGGTGATGGTATCCAAACGGTCAGCAAGCGCGATAATCGCGCCGGTAGTCGTTGCCGGTAATTGGTCGCCTGCAAAACGCGGCATATATTGTTCGTTCATCGCCGCGGCGACTTCGGCATTTTCGCCATCGTTCACTGCGTAGTAATAACCGGCGATTCCTTGCATATCGTCGAACTCGCCGACCATATTGGTGACGAGGTCAGACTTACACAATTGTGCGGCACGTTCGGCTGATGCGGCATCCGCATTCAATTTTCCAGCGATTAATGTTGCTAAACCAGCAACACGTTCAGTTTTATCGTAGATAGTCCCAAGTTGCGCCTGGAACACGATTGTTTTCAAACGATCACGCAATGAAGCCAGCGTGGTTTTCTTATCAGTTTCAAAGAAGAAGGCAGCATCAGAAAGACGCGGCCGAATTACACGCTCGTTGCCGTCGATAATTTGCGATGGGTCTTTGCTTTGAATATTCGCAACGGTGATGAAGTTGTTTTTCAACTTGCCGTTGGCATCGACCACGTGGAAATATTTTTGGTGTTCTTTCATTGAAGCGATTAATGCTTCTGCAGGAACCGCAAGGAAACGCTCTTCAAATTTTCCGGTCAGTGCGACT
>CAIOHY010000421.1 GCA_903858205.1 uncultured Cellvibrio sp. | reverse complement strand
GCAACGCAATGGCTGTGGACTTATAATAACGAACGTCCCAACATGGGTATCGGCGGGATAACACCCGCGCAGAAGTTGAAAATGGCCGCTTAAATTCTACAAATGTGCCCCGTTAAAAACGGGGGGATTACCGGTATGACCCGCGTAATATTTTTAAAAAAGCTTTAGAAAAAGCCTATAAAAATCCGGTGGAAAGCCATGGTATAGCTGCAATAATAACGATCGCAATTCCAAAAGCGACCAAATATGGAATTTGACTTTTCATGGCATGATCAGGCGAGACCTGCGTAATAGCACATGATGCATAATATCCATATCCGAATGGCGGTGCAAATAAGCCAAGACCCATGGAAAGTAGCACTACTATTGCGTAGTGGACTTGATGAATACCAAGCGCTGCAGCCGATGGGAATAAAAGTGGTCCGAAAAGGACAATAGCTGGGATACCCTCAAGAACGCTACCAAGAATTATAAACGCCAAAATCGAAACTGCAAAAAAAGAAAATTTTCCACCCGGCAGATGCGTCATAAACTCAACCAAGGTTTGTGCAAAACCTGATTGAGTCAGAGCCCATGACATTGCGCCGGCGAAAGCAATGATAATGGTCACGGCTCCAGACATAGCTGCGGCATCAATAAGCAACTTACCAAGCGCGCCGAATGACACCATTCTCATAGTAATGAGACCAACAATAAAGACATACAGAACGCCTAAAACTGCTACTTCTGTTGCCGTTGCAACACCACCAAGAACCGCAGCGCGTATGAGAAAAGGGAGGGCAAGACCAGGTATGGCGACTATGAAGGCCTTGAAAATGAGTTCCCCGCTTAAGCCCACAGATTTAACTTGCTCGTGGCGCGAGCGAATATAAACAACTACTGCCAAAGCAAGCATACTAACAACAGCGGGTATTAAACCACCGGTGAACAGCGCCGCAATGGATATGCCGCATACGGAACCAATAATAATCAAAACAAGGCTTGG
Organism: uncultured Cellvibrio sp.; assembly: GCA_903858205.1. GTDB lineage: Bacteria > Pseudomonadota > Gammaproteobacteria > Pseudomonadales > Cellvibrionaceae > Cellvibrio. The sequence goes on along the minus strand of CAIOHY010000421.1, from coordinate 3,209 downwards.
TGGAATTGTTTCCGCCGCAGCCGCCGATGTGGCCAAAAGGGCTGCCACATCACCACCGGGTGTTCCGCGTTCTTTCATTGCTGGCGCTAGAATGGGACCGATCGCTGCCATGTCGGCCGCTTTTGCACCTGAAATGCCCGAAACCAAATACATCGCACACAATAGCACATATCCGAGGCCACCACGCACACCGGCAAATATGGTGGCGACAAAATCTACCATTCGCCGTGCCATTCCTGTGTATTGGATCTGAGCACCGAGAAATATAAAAAGTGGTATTGTCAGCAAAATAAAATGCGACATTCCCTCGTTTATACGTCCCACGATGACTACTGGTGGTAAATCAGTTGTCAAAATAAAATAAAGAAGTGTTGCTGTGCCAAATGCAAATGCGATAGGAATACCCATTCCAATCAAGACGGCAATACCCAACCCAAAGAACAAAATTAGATTTATGTTCCCGAGTGGCATGAGTGCTGGCCCAAGCCAATCAAGAAAATAGTCAAAAACTAATATAGCCAGAAGAGTTGCTAAAAATTTGCCGATTCTAAAACGCCGTGAGAGCTCATTCGTCAGGAAAAAAAGCATCAAAACAACACTAGTGAAGGTTGCCGAAGCCCCAACCGATCCCGGAATTCCGAGATCCGGTGACTTCATAGGGTGATTAAGCGCAATAATTGAGAAAGCCAGTGGTAATAATTTCCACAAGAAGCAAATGAGAACGCAGTGTGCGGCCGTTTCTACATTCCGCCGTGAATTGTCTGATAGCTGGCTTACTACGAACGACAGACGCATATTTATACCAAGCCTAAGTGCACTAGCTACCCCAAGCATGCCAAACCAAAGGAAGACAACCGTAGCGAGTTCTTCTACCCAAGTTACAGGGGCACGCAACAGATAGCGTGCCCCAATCGCCCACAACAAAATAACAATATCGAACAGAAGAAGTGATGCAGCGATAACATCAATCACACGACCAATGATGGCCTCAATTCGGTCAAATACACCTTGAAAAGATGTCGATGCCAACGCTGTTTTGTCTTCTTCCATGATCGTTATTTCCCTAATTTGCCGGAATAACGTTCGAGCGTTTCCCAAGCCTTGGCGCCAAATTTTTCCTTCCAATCCGCATAAAAAGGAGACGCTGATAAGGCCGATCTGAATGCTGCAATGTCTGGCTGGACAAATGTCATGCCCGCAGCTTTTAATTTTGCTACAAGATCATCGTTGAGTTTGGCTATATCTGCACGCTCGGCCAGGGCTGCTTGTTCAAATTCCTTGGTAATGATGCCCTGAACATTTTTCGGTATCTTTTGCCAAGCTGCATTATTAGAAAGCATCCAAAATCCATCCCATTGGTGGTTTGTCATGCTCAGAAATTTTTGCACCTCGTAAAACTTCGCCACCTCAATAACTGGAAGAGGATTTTCCTGAGCCTCAACTAATTTTGTCTGCAATGCAGTATAGACTTCGCCGAAGCTAATTGATTGCGGGGCAGCACCAAAAGCTTTGAAAAGGGAAGTTGACAGTGGGCTTGGGGGAACCCTGATTGCTACACCTTTTAGATCACTCGGCTTTTCGATAGGTTTGACGGAACTGGTAACTTGCCTAAAGCCATTGTCAAAACAGCGATCAAACGCAATCAATCCACTGTCACCCAAAGCACCGCGTATGAGTGCTCCGACATCGCCATCCATCGCTTTCCAAACATCGGAAATTGAGCTGAATGCAAAGCCTACGCCATTTAATGAAGCAACAGGAACAAATGTTGACAATTGCGCGCCGGCCAAGGGAAAGAAATGAATTGCACCGGAACGAAGCTGGGTTAGTACTTCAAGATCACCGCCCAATTGGCTGGATGGAAATATTTGAATAGAAAACTCACCGTTGGTTTCTTTTTTCAATGCGTCAGCAGCGGCTTGAATACGAATAACCAAAGGATGGCTTGCCGGCAAATTAGATGCAAGTTTATAGGTTGTTGCTGCCTGCGCACGACCGATTGAAAATCCAGTTATTAGTGCTATTCCACCTGCCGTGAAGTTCCTACGCAATAGTTTCATTATAGCCTCCTTGATGATCTGTGAGATTAAAACGCTAGGCTAGAACCAACCCACCGGACACGTCTAAAATGGCTCCCGTCATGTAACGTGCGGCATCAGAAGCCAGAAAGATTGCCACATCAATTATTTCATCATTATTCGCCAGTCGACCGAGGGGGATAGCAGCTTCCAAATCCCCTATTGTGGCATTGGGGGAAAGTAATTCATTGACTCTTTCGCCATCTACAGGTCCCGGGGCAATTGTATTTACGCGAATACCTGAAGCGGCATATTCTCGTGAGAGATGACGCGTAATACCAATCACGGCTGTCTTGGCTGCTGTATAAGAACATCCCAACAAAGGGCTAACAGTTCGGCCGGCATTAGATGCAAAATTCACTATACATCCCCCTCCAGCAGCAGCCATATGCGGTATGATGTGCTTGGCGGTAAGAAAAGTGCCCTTAACATTTGAAGAAAAAACATGGTCCCATTCTTCAACGGGAGTCTCATGTGTCTTTCGTAACGCCTTTCCGTAACTGCCAGCGACATTCATCAAAACATCAATTTTTTGCCATTGCGAAAGCGTTTCACTTATCGCCCTCGCAGTCTCTGTTTCATTGCCAACGTCTGCCACAAAAGCTAGTGCATTGCCGCCTTGGGCCGAGATGGCCTTTGCTGTTGCTTGAGCGCGCTCGGCGACAAGATCACACAGCGCCACTCTCGCCCCTAGTGATGAAACTTTCAAAGCCAAGCTTCTCGCCATCCCGCGTCCAGCGCCTGTAATGAAGAAAACCTTTCCAGCAAAAATATCAGGCCGAAATGGTAATTGTGGCACTATTTGATGGTTCATTTCAATCTATCGCATTTGATTGGCATGATATTATACCATATTGAAGCGGGATGTTGTTTATAAAAGTTAATAAGCAAAATAATTTATTTACATATTCAAATATAACTTGATTGTATATACGATTATTGAAGCAATTGCTCTTTATTTTTATTAAGATATTTTCGAAATTCGGACTTTGTTTCATGGGATAATTCTTTCATGTTGCATATCTCGGAACAGATCAATGAACATCTCTTCACTATCCATGAATTCTAAAAAACCAAAATTTCGACATTTTGTGGTGTCGGACATTACATCCCAGTCATTAGAAAACGCAT
>CAIOHY010000420.1 GCA_903858205.1 uncultured Cellvibrio sp. | reverse complement strand
TTGAAGAATTGATTAACGAACTAAAACACCAATACACGATCGTGATTGTGACGCACAACATGCAACAGGCAGCGCGCGTTTCTGATTACACAGCGTTTATGTACATGGGTGATTTAATAGAGCATGATTTAACGGACACGCTCTTTACCAATCCCAGCAAAAAACAAACAGAAGATTATATTACCGGCCGTTACGGTTAATGCGGAGGTCGCATCATGGTTATGGATATTACGAGCCACACTCATCATATCTCACAGCAATACAATATCGAATTGGAAACCATTCGCACGCACTTATCGGAAATGGGTGGGATGGCGCAGCGTCAGGTAAATGATGCGATTCAGGCGTTGATCGATGCCGATGTCGAGCGCGCTGAGCAAGTTGTGCGTGCCGATATTAAGGTAAACGCAATGGAGATGACGATCGACGAAGAATGTGTACGTATTCTTGCCCGTCGTCAGCCTGCAGCCAGCGATCTGCGCCTGGTCATTGCAGTGACCAAGGCGATTACAGACCTTGAGCGCGTTGGTGATGAGGCTTCAAAAATTGCCCGCCAAGCCATCGCCATGAATAAAGATGGTCTGGCCCCCCGAGGGTATATTGAAGTGCGCCACATAGGTAACAACGTATCTCGCATGTTGCAAGATGCGCTTGATGCCTTCGCGCGTTTGGATATGGACCTTGCACTCACTGTGGTGCAAACCGATAAACAGGTCGACATGGAGTACAGCACTGCGATGCGCGAGCTGGTGACTTTTATGATTGAAGACCCGCGCAGCATTACGCGAGTGCTCAACATCATGTGGTCGTTACGCGCTCTGGAGCGGATTGGGGACCATGCTCGCAATCTGGCGCAGTACGTCATTTATCTGGTGAACGGCGAAGATGTGCGTCATTCCAATCTCGAACAGATCCAAGAAAACATTAATAGCAAAGAATAGGCCTGTGATTGACCCGGTGACGTATTTTTTGCGTGACTAAACTGGCATCCTCTTGTTAAATAACCCGCGCCTGCTAGCAGACGCGGGTTTTTTATTTTCGGGTCAACACGAATGGTGTCAGTCGCTCTCCCAAGGCTTAAGTAAATGACAGCGGCAAAAATTAAAACTTGTCGGACATCTCATAAATATATAGTATAAATAGGCTAAATAACTATGCTGGATACAGGGCGTAATCTTACTCACCAGTTAACCCATCAATTGGGTGCGGCAATTGTTCAGGGTCAATACGCGATTGATAAATCCTTCCCGACTGAGGCGGAGTTATCGCAACAATTTAATATCAGCCGCAGCGTAACTCGCGAAGCGGTAAAAATGCTTACGGCAAAAGGCTTGATCGCATCACGCCCTCGCCAAGGCATAAGGGTGATGCCGAGCACGCATTGGAACATGTTCGATGCAGACGTGCTCAGCTGGACTCTCAACGCACGCCCCTCACTGGAGCTGTTGCGCGAATTCACCCAATTGCGTCTCGCAATAGAACCTGAGGCCGCTGTGTTAGCGGCCGAAAACAATCAGGACATTGAGAAAATCAAGGCGATTGGTGATGCCTTGGCGCGGATGAAGCGCGCCGATGAAGGTCACGATGATCCGCTTTCGGCCGATATCGAGTTCCATTGCGCGATTCTGGCGGCGGGCAACAACCGCTTTTTTTTCCAGCTGCGCGAGTTTATTCAGGTTGCTCTGCGGGTCAGTATTGCCAGCACCAATCAGTTAAAAGGTGTCCTCACGGCGGATTATGACGACCATAAGCGTATCTATGATGCCATTTGCGCTGGTGATCAGGAAGGCGCGAGTAAAGCGGTAAAAACACTGCTGCAAGAAGTTATGCAGTTGATTAATGTCTCTCTGGTTAAACCTAAATAGCAGGCAGGTCTTGTGTGACTGCCTAAGCTTATGAAGTGCCTATCGATCGGTAAGTGGCGCCTAAACCCAGAGAGAAATCAACATGTATAGCTTTTCAGCCCATAAAGGATATACCTCTTACCCCAGTTTGCGGGGCCGCAGTGTCTTCATCACAGGTGGCTCCACGGGTATAGGAGCTGCATTGGTAGAGGCCTTTGCTGCGCAGGGAGCAAAGGTGGCCTTTGTCGATATCGATGAACCTGGCGCAATTGAGTTGTGCGATGAGTTGGTGGCAAAGGGTTACGCGCGCCCCTGGTTTGCCCTGTGTGATGTGAGCGATATAGCTGCATTGCAGCGCAGTATCAGCGCTGCCCAACAAGCCTTGGGCGATATCACCGTGTTGGTTAACAATGCTGCGAATGATCAGCGCTTTGATACGCGTAGCATCAGTGAAGCCGATTGGTATAAGGGTTTGGCGATAAATCTCCACCCCGCTTTTTTTGCAGCGCAAGCAGTGCAGCCGATGATGGCAGCACAGGGCGGCGGATCAATAATTAACATTAGCTCGATCAACGTGCAGTTTAGTCCTCCACGTTTAGCGAGTTACATCACGGCCAAAGCGGGAATTCTCGGTATTTCCAAAGCGCTGGCGACGGATTACGGTGTCGATAATATTCGCGTGAATTCGATTTTGCCGGGCTGGGTGGTTACACCCAAACAATTGGAAAAGTGGTTGAGCGCAGAAGAGGAAGCGGAACTGATGAAGCGTGTATGCCTCAAACGACGCTTGAGCGTGCACGATGTGGCAAATCTCACACTCTTCTTGGCTGCGGATGATTCCGCCATGATCACATCCCAAGAATTTGTTGTCGATGGGGGGCGAATTTAAGTAGCGAGATTAGTTATAGAAGAATTGCTACAAGTGTTAATCGCGAAGCATTCATTAGCCCCCTAATGAATGCTTCTTGTTTAAAGGGCACACAGAATTGTACGTGATTGGGTTTGCCGCCATAAAAAGAAAATTTTTTAATAACTAGCAATGTGCGCTTGCCAACCGCACGACTACATAGAGGTCGATCATGATTTTAAACGGACTCGATATCGGGGTATTAGTTGCATACACCCTGATTTTGCTATTTGTGGCCTACTGGGTATCGCGCGACGAAAAAGGTCACGAAAAAAATGCAAATGACTATTTTCTTGCCAGCAAGTCTCTCCCTTGGTGGGCGATAGGTGCATCTTTAATTGCCGCCAATATTTCTGCTGAACAAATTATTGGTATGTCGGGTTCCGGCTATGTGATCGGTATGGGGATTGCGGCCTACGAATTAATGGCAGCAATTACGCTGATAATTATCGCCAAATATTTTCTACCGATTTTTCTTGCTAAGGGCATCTACACCATGCCGCAGTTTTTGGAAAATCGTTACGACGGCCGCGTGCGCACTGTTATGGCGATTTTTTGGCTCGCGCTTTACACCTTTGTAAACTTAACGTCAGTGCTGTATTTAGGTTCGCTCGCGATTTCACAATTCATTGGTGTGGATATGCTCTACGGCATGATCTTCCTCGCCATTTTCTCCATGACCTATTCAATTTATGGCGGCCTAAAAGCCGTGGCTATGACTGATATAATTCAGGTGGCGTTGTTGGTGTTGGGCGGCATACTGGTAAGTTATTTGGCGCTGAATCAAATTTCAGGTGGTGCGGGTGTTCTGTCGGGTTTTTCTACGTTACTAGAAAAAGCGCCCGAAAAATTCGATATGATTCTTTCTAAAGATAATCCCAGCTATGCGCACTTGCCCGGTATTTCGGTACTGATCGGCGGTTTGTGGATTATGAATATCAGCTACTGGGGTTTTAACCAATATATTATCCAGCGCGCGCTCGCAGCAAAAAGTATACAAGAAGCGCAGAAGGGTATGGTGTTCGCTGCTTACGTCAAACTATTCGCGCCGATTATTGTCGTGCTTCCCGGTATTTGTGCCGTAGTGCTCGCACCGGATTTAAGTAAAGCGGATCAAGCTTATCCGGAAATGATGAAATTGTTGCCGCATGGTTTGTTGGGCATCGCCTTTGCTGCGCTGGTGGCTGCAATTGCATCGTCACTCAGTTCTATGAGCAACAGTGTCTCCACTATTTTCACTATGGATATTTATAAAAAATCCGTTAACCCCGCCGCATCTGAAAAACAGTTGGTTCTTATTGGTCGCGCTACAGCGTTTGTCGCAATGATGATTGCAGTGTTATTGGCGAAGCCTTTAGTGGGTAAATCGGAGCAAGCGTTTCAATTTATTCAGGAGTTCACCGGCTTCTTCACGCCCGGAATTGTGGTTATTTTTCTTTTTGGTTTTTTCTGGAAAAAAGCGACTGCTAGCTCGGCCTTGACAGCAGCAATTGCGTCGGTCACTTTCTCCTGGTTGTTTAAGATTTACATCCCCGAAGTTCCATTTATGGATCGTGTTGGTCTGGTCTTTGTTATCTGCTGTGTACTTGCAGCGGGAGTAACCTATTTGGGTGGCGCAAAAGATCAGGAAAATGCGGTTGATCTTCAGGATGTAAGCTTCAAAACTACATCCGGTTTTAATATTGGCGCTGTGGGTGTGGTACTTATCCTCATCGCAATCTATGCCACCTGGTGGTAAGCTGCGCGGCCTCGGAATCGTTAAAAAATCGCCCCTTTTCAGGGGCGTTTTTTTGCGAATCAAATGGTAATTCTCGTCCAACAAATAAAAAGTGAATGCTATGACTAGATTGACGCTTATCGATACCGTTCCCTGTGCCAACTTACTCGGTGAAGGCGTGCAATGGAACCACCAAGATGGCTGTTTTTGGTGGACGGATATTCTTTCCGCAAAGCTCTATCGCTATAGCATTAATGAGAAACAATTAACACACTGGGATCTACCCGAACGCCTCGGTTGTTTCGCGTTTGCCAAACAGGATGCGCGCATTCTTGCCGCCTTTGAATCGGGATTTGCCTGGTTTGATATTGCGACTGGCGCAGTTGAGTGGATTGCAAAACCGGAAGCTGATCTGGTGGGGAATCGCTCCAATGATGGTCGCTGTGATCGTCAGGGGCGTTTCTGGATGGGTTCAATTGTGGAGCAAAAAAATTCGCCAGAGCAAAGTGCTTCACTCTATTGTTTGGATCAACAATTTTCGGTGAGCAAACATTTTAGCGGTTTGATGATTTCCAACGCGCTCTGCTTTAGCCCCGACTCACGTAAGCTTTATCATGCCGATTCGCCCACTCACAGTATTCGTGTTTACGATTTTGATGCACAGACGGGCGAGTTATCTAATCCGGAAATTTTTGCGCACACAGAAATTGGCGTTGAGCCGGATGGTGCTTGTGTTGATGCCGAAGGGTTTGTGTGGAATGCGCAGTGGGGCGGCAGCCGTGTTGTTCGCTATGCGCCCGATGGCAGTAAAAATTTGGTACTAGATATGCCTGTCTCGCAAGCAACTTGCGTCGCATTTGGTGGAAACGATTTTAGTTTGTTGGCAGTAACGAGCGCGCGAATTGGTTTGAGTGAAGAAGCAATCGCCCAGCAACCGCAAGCGGGCGATTTGTTTATATTCCAAACTGATTTCACTGGCCTGCAAGAAACCTGGTTCGGATAAAATCCGGTTCAAACGAATTGCAAAATCTGTAGCATCCACAAACCCAAGGTCACTGTGATAAGTGACCAGAGCGTTGTTTGCGCCACAATGTTCGCTGCCAGTTCGCCGTTTCCTTTCATCGCCTGTACCATCACAAAACTAATTGTGGCTGTGGGTGATGCGGCTAACAAAAATAACACTGCGAGTGCATCGCCTCTTAGCCCTAAACCTATGGCGATGGTGCAGGCGATCACGGGAGACAAAACCAATTTCCACACGCAGGCGCTCACCACTGTCGTATCCATTCGGGTTAAGCGCGCAATACTCAATGAGCCGCCGATACAAATTAACGCGAGCGGCAATACCATCTGGCTTAAATATTTGCCGCTATCCATGAGGATGCCCGGCACTCGCAGGCCGATTGCATTTACGGCAAAGCCAGCGAAAATGGCAACAATCAGTGGGTTCTTCACTATACCGATCAGTGTTGGTGTAAAAGAGTTACTGGCGTGATGCAAACTGCGATTCAACACATAAACTGAGAGCACGTTGTAAAACACAACCGTCATGGCGACGGGTAGTGATGCGAGTGCCAACCCTTTTTCACCGTAGGCATTTGCACAGAACGCCAAGCCAAGAATAACCAGGTTTCCGCGAAACGCCCCCTGAATAAACACACCTTGGTCGCGCGAATCTTTACAGTGCCAATGTGCTGTCAGCAAGCTGCCGACAAAAACCAATGCGGTCATAACACAAAAAGCAATGAGTAAATTCCAATCGGTGACATGTGCAATATCCGTCGTTGCGCTAGTGATAAACAGCATCACCGGCAAGCCGATGTTGTACACCAATTGGGAGGCGGTTTTGATAAAGTCGTCGTTGATCATGCGGCACTTTTTAAGCCATATGCCGAGAAAGAGCATCACAAAAATAGGTGCAGTGATATCGAAGGCAAAGAGAAAAGTATTGAGGGCGTTATGAAACAAAACCAATTCTCAAAAAGGATGAAAAAACAAAAAGCCCGGCGAACCGGGCTATTTTAAACTGCTTGGGCGCTTATTCAGGCACTACAAACGGAAAATAATTCTTCGCGTTATTGAAACTAATATCCTGAATCATCTTACCAACCATTTTAGTGTCGTCAGGCACTAAGCCTTTCGCCATATCGCGCCCTAAAATTCCACATAAAATGCGGCGGAAATATTCGTGGCGTGAATAGCTCAAGAAGCTGCGGCTGTCAGTCAACATGCCTACAAAACGACTCAATAATCCCAACTGGCTTAAGGCTTCGATCTGGCGAGTCATGCCTTCCATTTGATCGAGGAACCACCAGCCGCTACCGAATTGGATTTTGCCAGCGGATGAGCCATCCTGGAAGTTGCCGATCATAGTGCCGATCACTTCGTTATCGCGTGGGTTTAAATTATAAATAATGGTTTTGGCGAGTTTATTTTGATCGTCCAAACGGCCTAAAAATTTGGCTAGAGGTTTTGCGTAGTTGTGATCGCCAATCGAATCAAATCCCGTGTCTGCGCCGAGGGTGCGGAACAGGCGCGGATTATTGTTGCGAATAGCACCAATGTGGAATTGTTGTACCCAGCCTTTAGCGTGATCTTGCAGAGCAAATTCCACCATCATAGCGGATTGAAATTTTTCAATTTCTATTGCATCCAAATTTTTGTGGCTGCGAATTTTCAAGAAAATGGTTTTGATTTCTTCTTGCGTGTAATCGGCGGCGTACACAGTTTCCAGACCATGGTCAGACAAACGGCAGCCATTCGCGTGGAAATAATCATGGCGAATGTTCAACGCTTTCATTAAGTCATCAAAACTATCGATATTCACGTCCGCTGCAATCGCCAATCGATCCAGATATTTGTTATAGGTTTCGGTATTTTCCACCATCATCGCACGGTCGGGGCGCCAGGTTGGCAGCATCGCGGATTTGAAGGATTTATCGGCGGCGACGGTTTTGTGATGTTCCAAATCATGGATTGGATCGTCAGTCGTACACACTAATTTCACATTGGCTTGCGTCATCAAACCGCGCGCGCTGAATTCTGGTGTGGCGAGCAACTCGTTACATTCATCCCAAGTGCGTTTTGCATTGCTGCTATCGAGCAATCGATCAGTAATACCAAAGGGCTTACGTAATTCCAGATGAGTCCAATGATAAAGCGGGTTGCGCAGCGTATAGGGTACAGTCGCGGCCCATTGCTCAAACTTTTCCCAATCGCCGGCATCGCCAGTACAGAAACGTTCATTCACACCGTTGGAGCGCATAGCGCGCCATTTGTAATGGTCGCCTGCCAACCAAACTTCAGTAAGGTTTTTGAATTGCTTATTCTGGCCTACTTGTTCAGGGGGGAGGTGGCAGTGGTAATCAATAATGGGCATGTTTTTGGCGTACTCATGAAAGAGTATTTTCGCCTGCTCGGTGTCGAGCAAAAAGTCGTCGTGAATAAAGCTCATTCTCACAATACCTCGATAATGCCGAAGCGACAGCAGATCCGCGTGAGGCTGTGCGATGGCAAGATAGTTTTTCCGCTCAACACATGTCTTTAGCTTAGCTCGAAAATAGAGCAGCTAAACCTAATGAAAGGGAGACTGGTTGAAGATTGTTATTCCAACAGGCGATATGCCTGAAGGGATAAGTTTGACCGAGGATTGCCTGCCCAAAGGCTTGATTGATGACCAACAATAACCGTAAAAATTGGGCGCACTGCTATTTTGCAGTTTGTAGTAAGTGTAACCTGCGCCGCCCAAAATACCAACCTGCCGGGCAAAGGTTTTAACGCGACAATCACACCTGTTAATCCTGAGTGTAACCGTTTACGTTGCGCTATTCTCGCGGTTGAAATCGGTTAAGCAAATCCGTTTTTATGGGCTATAGTCAAGTTATACGCCCTTGCGCGTATAGCCTCATCAATTTCCAATAATGGAGCTTGTCATGACTAAGCCTATCATCCATCACAACCCCTATTACGAACTCTTGCGCTCTGAGCGAGTAGCCGAATTCAACCAACGCAAAGCGCGCGGTGAAGTAAAAGAGGGTATTTTGCGTGGCGGAGATTTTCGTGGCCTGGATCTACGTGAACTGGATGCGAGCGGTTTGGATTTGCGCGATGCTTATTTTCGGGGCGCCGACCTACGAGGTATTGATTTCCGTACCGCCCAGTTAGAGGGAGCCAGTTTTTGTCAGGCACATATTTCCGGTTGTTTTTTTCCGCGTGAAATCAAAGCTGATGAATTGCGTCTTTCATTTGATTTGGGAATACGTGTTCGATACCAAAATACCTAGGGAACCTCTGAAAAATTCCCAAAATTTGGCAAAATAGCGCAATCCCAACCAGCCGGTGAATACCATGAGCCAATTGACCTTTGCCGAAGCAGAATATGCCATTAAAAAACGCACTACCCGCCGTGAAAAATTTCTCGCTCG
>CAIOHY010000419.1 GCA_903858205.1 uncultured Cellvibrio sp. | reverse complement strand
CTTCAATGGCCCGCACGGCACTTTGATAGCTACTGCTCGAACTAGTAGCTCTATGGATAGCTGTTGCCTCTTGTGCAACTTGCTCAATTTTTGTTGTTGCACCTAATTTTCCTCCCGCTTTGTGTAGCGGCGAATCAAACTTCTCATGTAGTGGCTGAAACTCCTCGTACTGTTTACAAACGCCTTGCGTATTAACCCAATCTTTCGCGCCGTTTGTGCCGTAGATTTTACCGGTCTCCCTGTCATATGCCTTAACGGCGTCACCGTCGATCACATAATATGTTCCTTGCGCACTATGCCCGATATTGCGAGCCTTGCAATCCGTAAATGACCAGTACTTACCTTTATTGGGATGTGGCGTTGCAGCGATAGCTTCAAACAAGGGATTGCATTTGGAGTAATGAATGCCATCTGTTTCTAGTCTGGGCAAAATCTCTACATCAAGGCTACCATGCTTGTAATAATCGAGAGGTTGGACATGCTGCGGGATGGGCTGGCGAGTTACTTGTGGCTCTATTTCACCTATCGTCGCGGGGTTGCGCAGAATATCGCCACGAATCGCAACTACAACGTCACCCGCCTTTAAGAAGGTTCCAGTTGCGCCCGTCCCGGCAATATGAAATTTTGGTTCAATGCCAGCTTTGTGTAAGCGATTTTCTAAATCCCCAATGAAATCAGGATTATTACGAAGATAATCGAGTAGTGCTTTGGTGCGGCCTGCATTCCCAAAAACCAGATACTCTCGCTCGATTGCCTCCATCAGCGATGCGGAAGGCATCTGCTTGAGTGTATCAATTGTTGCAGCGCCAAGTTGCTCAAACGGAAACCCGCTACTAATCAGCCGGTTCTCGTAGAGCCAATCGTAAGATTTCTGGGTAAGGGATATCATGCCGACATCACCAGTGTTCAAAAAGCTTGTTAGTCTCTCGGGCGACAAATTTACGAGATTTTTGGGAAACTTGAAACTTAGTGTGCGGCGTTTATCCTTAACGGCTTCAACGGTTGGCTCGAATCCCAAATGCGCGATAAAACGTTTTTTGAAATTTTTGATATTCGCTTCATCAAACGATTTACCAAGCAACTTATCCAGCAACTCTGCATTTTCATGTTCACCCGTCGATACATGATACCAAGTATCGCCTGATTGATCGACAGTCATTACCAACTTACATGCATCGTCCTTAGTTTTGCCCATAGCTTGCTCGGTGAACTCCCAAATTTCGGAATGCCCGTCAAGGTGATCGCCGAATGTTTTTAAATCGTGAAAACGCATAACAAAGCCCCAACAAAAAAATTTCTGATTTCATTGTATGCTTGTTTTGTTACGATTTTATGTCGGCGGGGAACTTAGTGAGCCTATTAATCTTCTTTATTTTTTGTAGGTTGATGCATTTTTTGAGAAACAATCTGTGTTGCAAACTGATTTTTCTTTACCATTTCAAATGGTTGGATTAATTGCCGTAATTATTCTTCGGTTGGCATGTATGGCGGGCGAACAGCCCGGTGCTTGCGCAATCAGGTCTTCACTTCTATGCCGCTCGTAGGATTCTATTTCCACTGGCTAAACGGTGCGCGTGGGAAGCATCTCACAGCTTCTCCACATTCCCCTTCACCTGATGGGCGAGGGAGGCGTTGATGAACAGGTCAGTTTTGAGCCAGAGATTTCTTACGAAAAACGCCAATTCCTAAAATATTGTCATCAAAACTTCATAATTCTGAAGAGGAAATTTATAGCGAGTGTTGCGCGGCTTGCTCTCTACGATCACGCTCTCGCTGGGCATGTGATTTCTTAGAATAAACAACTACTGCCCATAATGCTGCCGTAGCAGCCACCG
>CAIOHY010000418.1 GCA_903858205.1 uncultured Cellvibrio sp. | reverse complement strand
TCGATTGTTCGGGCTTCCGCGGTTTGTTAATCGAACAAACACTGCGCACCGGTTATGAAGATTGGACACATTGGTTGCCCTGCGACAGCGCATTCGCAATGCCGACCGAATCCGTCGGGCCTGCTGTGCCATACACGCGCTCGATTGCGCATCACGCTGGTTGGCAGTGGCAAATTCCACTTCAACATCGCGTTGGCAACGGTTTGGTATATTGCAGTAGTTTTATGAGTGATGATGAGGCGCAAACGACACTGCGGAATAAAGTAACTGGTAAACCCTTAGGCGAGCCGCGCCCCATCAAATTTCGCGCTGGACGTCGGCACAAAAGCTGGAATAAAAACTGTGTGGCAATAGGTTTGTCGAGTGGTTTTATCGAACCGCTGGAATCCACCAGTATTCATTTATTTATTATGGCGATTACGCGCTTGATGCGCCTATTTCCTTTTAATGGCGTTGACCCAACGCTGAGAAATGAATACAACCGCGAGACGCTTGCTGAAATCGAACCTATTCGCGATTTTGTTATTTTGCATTACAAAGCAACCGAGCGCGATGACACTCCTTTCTGGCGCTATTGCAAAAATATGGAAGTGCCTGCAACGCTTGCGCACCGTATAGAACTGTTCAAAAAAACGGGCCATGCCTATCAAGCTCCCGGCGAATTATTCCGTATCGATTCCTGGACACAAGTGATGTTTGGTCAACGCATAATGCCAGAGCAATATCACCACATCGCTCACTTGATGACCGAAGCTGAATTGCGAAAATTTTTCACGCTGATGAAAGAGTCCATCAAACGCGATGTTGAAAAACTTCCTGCACATGAAGATTTTGTACAGCAGTATTGCAAAGTCATGATGTGATGTTGATGTAAATGAAAAAGCCCCGCCAGTGAAAACTGAACTGCACCCCAAAAGTTGGACAAACGCTGGGGGCAGTATTCTTATGTGTAAATAGCAGGTGACTTTTCAGTCGTTCGGATGTATTTTGTATGTACAAGTGTCAATACAGGAGTTGTGATGCGCATAGATTGGGACAAAAGGAAAAACGAACTCAATATTGCCAAGCATGGGATCGATTTTGCGGATGTGGCTGATATCTTCAATCACCCCATGCTCACGCTGCGAGACGACAGGTTGGATTATGGCGAAGAGCGCTGGCTTGGTGTTGGCTGGATACACAGTTTGATAGGTGTGGTGGTCTATACCGAGCGCTCGGGTGATGTGATACGCATTATTTCAGCGAGAAAGGCAACCAAAAATGAGGTGCGGATGTATGAGCAAAGTATCCAAAACTGATTGGAAGCGTGTGGTGAAAATGGCTGATGACGAGATAGATACATCTGACATTCCTGAACTGGACGAACACTTTTTTAAAAATGCAAAATTGGTTGTACCGCATAAACAACCAGTCACCCTGCGATTGGATGCGGATGTATTGGAGTGGTTTAAATCACAAGGACAAGGCTACCAAACGCGAATTAATAATCTGTTGCGCCGCTACATGGAAAGCCAGCAGTCACAGCGGTAATTTTTTAAGGCTAATAAAAAGCCCCGCCAGTGGCGCAATGCTGTTCACTTAGGGATTGCGTCCGCAGAGCAATAACCAGAGAATCCGATACGAACTCACGTCGTATCGGATTTTTTTGTGTTTATCAGACCGCAACTGGAAAGTATTTGGGATTACAGTCCCGACCTTACCCCC